>NZ_ALKJ01000020.1:0-4713 GCF_000292995.1 Porphyromonas sp. oral taxon 279 str. F0450
GCCCGAGATGAGCTTCGACCCCGAGACCGGAGAGCTGGAGGTGACCGATGCAGAGGGCAAGCCACAGCGTATTAAGCTCGACCTTCCCGAGGGAGGGGCGTCTGCTTCGGCCTTCCCAATGATCATCACCGACAGTAGGGGCGATAGCTATCAGCTTAGCCCAGGCGAGTCGTCAGAGGTGAGTAGCAGTGGTGCATCATCAAGTACCTCATCAACGGAAGGACGCGTAGGCACGAAGCAAGGCATTAAGGTAGAGCGTGTAGAGCGGATCGGCTCTTTTGATGCGAGCCGCTTAGCTCATGGTATAGGCCCGGTTCGCTTTGAGCCATCAGCACAGGCACGCTATGCCTTTGACAGTGGCACTGAGTCCTGGTACCAGCGCTCCGTCAAGCTGGACGAATACTACAAGCCTTTCGCTAAGGGCTATATTGCTCCCTGGAAGCTCATCCCTACGGGTGAGCAGGATGTCGTCGCGGCACGCTACGAAGGGAAAAAGACGATTGACCTGAGGCGTGTTCGCTTTGCTACGTCTCCTAATAGTCCTGCACTGCCAGCAGAGCTCCACGAAGAGAGCAAGACCTGGAGTCTCAAGCTACCGGGGACGGATGCCCAGAGTAGCTATGACGTCTATGCGATCTATGAGGGTGAGGTCTTGGGTAAGCTCCGTGTCGTAAGCTATCCGAAGCAGCACCATAAGCTGACGCTGGTACCCGTCAATGACGCCAAGCTTGACAAGGCGCAGATAGAGCGCGAGCTGAATAGTATCTACGACTCGGTGGGTATTCACTTCGATGTCGAAGTGGATGCTCGCATGCGAGGGAACTATAGCTGGGATCGTGACGGCGACGGTAAGCTCAGCATTGTCGGTAAGAGTTTCTTCGGCCGTGTGCGTGAGGTGAAGGAGAGTGCGGAGATGGATTACCTGAAGAAGACTTATACGCAGCTTGCAGGTACGCTTGATGGCGTCTACCTCTTCGTTGTGGATGCGGCAGGAGGCTTGGAGTCTCAGCCGAAGGACTTGCTCGGTGAGATGCCCCGTCGTAGTCGCTTCGGGTACATCTTCTCGGGGAATAGCCCGAATGGAGGTGTGTCTGCCTTAAGTCATACCATTGCCCACGAGCTGGGGCACGGGCTCTTCACGCTACAGCACACCTTCGATGACGAGTACGGGGGGACGGAGAGTCAGGATCAGACACGCAATCTGATGGACTACACCACGGGCAAGGAGCTTGCTGCCTTCCAGTGGAATGTCCTAGCGAATCCAGCCGTCTTCACTGCAGCGGATAATAAGAGTCAAGGGGATTTAGTAAGAAGACAAGAGGCTCGCATAGACGCCAAAAATGGAGGGATTACACCTGCTGGCAAGGTTATTCTCTCTGTCAAGGCTAAGAATAGTGACCATGTCGCTACTCTAACCATAATTCCAGGGAGCTACTACGTCCATGGAATAACACTATTCTCAAGAGACGGCACCCCCACTAAGAGCTATTCTTGGGATGAAGAGAAGAAGACCTATGTCTCAGGCGGTGAGTCAATAGAAGATGCACCAGAACTTGAACTAACGTATAATACGAGATCGCAAAAGGTTACTGCCAGACTGTATCGTGTGGCCTCCGGGGAAAAGTGCCTCTACGACTATCATGATGTCACGTATGACCCTGCCAATCCCTCATCCCTCAAGATCCCTGAGCGGGACTGGAAAACAGATTACCTATGGTCTGCTTCTGAGTCTTGTAAGGCTAAGTTCATCGCCCGCACCACCCTCGCTAAAGATAGACGATCCTATGATGAGGAGCAGATAAAACGAGATATCCTGAAGCTCGGCCAGCTGTCAGAGAAGACGAGTTATGAGGATTTGCTCCGCACGCTTGAGTCTTGCCATATCCGCTCACTTAAGCGCCAGAGTTATGAATGGCTGATCCGTACCTTTAAGCGAATCGCTCAAAAGGAAACGCTAAAGGAGCGCGAGGAGTTAGCTCTTCTGCGTCTGATGCAATCGATGGATGGCAAGGACTATTCTCGATTCTATCGCGACTTAGAGGCTGATCAGAATGCGCTCCTTCGGCATCTTGTATCCGAGATAGATGATGTCTCGCTCTACTTCTGGACCGACAAGGACAACTACACCAACTTTATCGGAGCGCTGGTGTGGATGTTCAATGCCGATGGTGGCAAAAGCATCAAGGGAAGATTCCCTGAAGCTCCAGACGATTATGCTCGAATCGTTCTCAACTTAACTCCCGTTAAGTATGGCTCTGTCCAATTGATGGGAGGAGGTGATGCCTCCTTCACCGAGAAGTATAACCAAGGTGAGTACATCAGCTCGACCGGGGAGGTAAAGCTGTTGGATGTATATAAGACCTATACCACTACAAGGAACTCACTTCAATCACGAGAGCATAGAGAAGAGTTGGGGATTGTCTCTCCTCTTACTCCTATTATCATCGTCCCCGATACAGATAATCTCCCGCTGATCGAGACCGCCTTGGGTGGCAATGCTCTGTCGGATCAGATGTATGTTGTCCCCGCGATCTTCATGAAGTATCGCGCAGACAAGATCCGCAATGACAATATCGCGAAGGGAGTTGTCACGGCCTTTGATGTCGCGACGATCGTCTTCAGTGGCGGTACGGCATTAGCTACGAAAGTCCACTGGATCCGCCGTGCCTGGGCCTTGGCTGAGGTTGTGGGCGCTGTGGGGAATATCGCAGTGAATGCGCAGGTGATCACTGACCCAGAGCTGAAGCTCGCTGTAGATATCTACAATACAGCGATGGGGGTCATAGGCATCAAGAATGCGGGGCAGGCGGGATATAAGTTCGTTAAGAACCTGCCCAGTGAGACGAAGAGAATTCTACAACAAGGTCAATTAAAAGATATATTGCGGAGACTTTATGTTGAATTTAAGGCCAGGATATCATATGAGAAGTCTTTAGGGAATTATATAGAGTTAGATGTAGTAACGAAAGAATCCTTAGTTAGGCAAGAGCTGACATTAAGCATGTTGGTAAGTAATGCCGGTAAATCAGAACGAGTGTTTACTCAACAGCAAATTGATGAATTCCTCATTAAAGCAACAAAGCATAATCCTAGAGGGAAGAAACAAGTTATGTTGGGGAAGTATGACAATGGAACAACATCGTCATATATAAGTAGGGCAGGGGACGAATACACTTATTTTGACTTAGGAAATAAAGGATGGAATGAAGCTTACCAGATTGTACAAAGCGACGAACAAATGTGGCGTATCAATAAAGCCTTTCTAGACCAGCAGAAAGAACTAGGCTGCGAATTTTATTTCTCTCATAACCCGTTTGACCCCAAGATAAGAACCGGGTTTACTGCCAGAGAGATTGAATATCTGACTCGTTCAGTAGAAGAAGGAGGCTTAGGTGGACGTATAAATCCAACACCTATAGGGAAAGATTTATGGAAAGTAGAATTTTAAACATATGAAATCAGAGGCTAAAGATCTATTCTTCTCCTTTTTGGGAAGTAAATACCAAATGATGAGAGAAGGAGTGATAGAACTGTATTTGAGTTACAACGTGTCAGAGAAAGACGAGGTGATTTGGATAGAGGAATTATTTCAGTCTCTATACTCTCGCCTTCAGTGTAACCTCAATGATTTAAATGCTTTACATCAGATGATATACTTAATCGAGTGTCATTGTTTGGTAGAGGGTGTGCCCAAACTCTACGACTTGCTATGGGGAAATGCGAAGAGCATAACTCATCCCCAAGAGTTTGCTGTATCTATAGGACGGATTATTAGTTTCTTGAAAGACTTGCCCAAAGGCCGAAAGTCTAAAGAATATATTAAGATGTTTGAAGATTTAATCCAGAATCTTCCTCCTCGCAACCTTTAATATGCAGACGGAGGAGTTTGTTTGACACGACCTCTGGGGCGGTTGGGATATCGACTCCGTGCACATCATCGGCGACCGAATGATCGCCCACTCCCACGATGAGGTACGCATCTACCAGCGGGCTAATTAACATGTCTTACTCAGCTGTTCCGAGGCTCGGGCTTTACGCCCCTCCTCACCGTCTTCGCTGTATGCGCTACCGCCCCCACCGTGGGGAGGTAGTAGCGACCTATATAGGTCAGCGGGGCGACCAGTATTGGTCGAGGTGCGAACCACTATAGGTTACTACCACCGACCACTATTGGTTGACTCGTGAACCACTATAGGTTTGCACCCCGTACCACTATTAGTTTGTACTACGAACGAGTAGTGGTTTGCATCCCCTCCTCCGCAAGCGGCATGCTACCGCGCCTCTGTACTCCGCTGTACTCCCCGCTGAAAGGGCTAACTTTGACAGCAAAGATGCTCCGTTTTTAGATCCTTCACGAGCCGATGGCTCGTTCACGAGGTGAGATTGATCGCCCGCCTCACATCATAATAAGCTCAGCAAGCTATAAAGCTTAATAGTAATAGTCTCATGTATCTCCTTAGGCATAGTCTTCGTCTACTCGTACTGCTACTGACACTTAGTTTAGGTGTCGGTGGTCAGCTGTTTGGTCAGTACTATCCTGTTCATGCGACTGTTCAGTGGCCCTCTCCGCAGAGTCCGCACTTAGTGGACTATTATTCGGGCAGTCGTGATCGCCTTATCATCACGCTGCATAACCGGGATCTTCAGCAGCCGTTACTTCTGGCTCGCTTGCGTTTGCAGATCAAGAGTAATGGCTTCCTTGCCCAGACCCGT
>NZ_ALKJ01000021.1:0-71919 GCF_000292995.1 Porphyromonas sp. oral taxon 279 str. F0450
ATGAGGCTCGTGCGGTCAAGGATCTTGACCTTCAGAGCCTGCTCAATGTTGCGAAGCTGCTTGGGGCTGAGCTCGTCGTCGAAGATCACGATACCGATCTCATTCTCCTCGACGAAGAGGCGGATTTCCTCCAGCTTACCCTTACCGACGAAGGTGACGGAGTGGGGCTGATCAAGGCGCTGGGTGAAGCGACGTACGGCTCGCACACCAGCTGTGGAGGAGAGGAAGTCCAGCTCGTCGAGATATTCGCGGGCCTGCTCCTCGTTTTGGTTCTTAGTGATGAGCCCGACGAGGACGGCTTCCTCGCTCTTGGCTTCAGTGATGATAAACTCTCTCATAATCTAGACAAAAATACGATAATATATAAGGAGTCCGCCCAGCGCACTGTCGCCGTGCCCGAAAGCTCGGTGCTGGGCGCTCTACGACCACTCGCTCTTCACTCCCGCCCTTATGCGGGTGACACCTCGCGAAGCGTGTGCGCTTCCCTCCAAGAGAAAGATCCTTCTCCAGCGTAAGAAAAAGGGTTGTCTGAGCCGAGAAAAACGTGCCAAATCATTGGAAATAGTTTGATCCACGTACCTGGTCTTATCATCTACGTACGTAGTCCATAGGATCATCGTGTGTAGACCTTAGAACCACGTACGTAGACAAAGAAATAGCTCGCTTGTTTCGGAGGAATAGCGCTATAGCTCGGGTGCTTTTGCACCGGTTCTTCGAGCGAATGCTTGTAGTGAAACGGACAGCGCCCGCACCGAGTCGATGGCTCGGTGCGGGCGCTGTGATAGGGTAGAGTGGGAGATGCTTACTTCTTCGACTTGAGGTGAGCGGTGAAGCGCTTAGCGTTGTCCGTGGGGTTGAAGGTCATCGTGCCAGCCTGGATATCGACGGCAGCGTCGGCCTCGAGGCGGTTGATGATGGTCTCGACCTCGGTGCCCTTGATGCTCTGCCCTACGTGAGAGGAGTAGGTAGGGCGGTTGAGGTGGACGACGCCATTGCGGTAGACGTAGCTGGTAGACATCGTAGCCGAGAGCTCACGCTTCTTGGTCTGAGAGCCCCCATCCTGGATGTTCTGGGTGAACTCACCATAGCCGACCTCGATGGAGGCTTGACCCTTGCGGATGAAGGAGATGGTGACGTCGATCGTCGTCGTGGTGCCACCCGAGGTGGTCGTGAGGTTGGGGATGGTCCAGACCGTGCTGGTGAGGGCATCCGTTTCGGGCTCTGAGGAGCAAGCCGAGAGGCCGAGAATCGCCCCGAAGGCGAGGAGTAAAAGAGTGGTGAATCGCTTCATCTGTGGTTTACTATTATATATTGTCTGTGGTCACAAAGATAGGGCGCAGCAAGCGAACGCCCGATTGACTACTCTTCTAACGCTTGATTATAAGGTAATTGCATATAGTGGGCGATAGTGTGAATTGTAAAAAAGAAGAGCGCGTGATCAGCACGAGTACCACGATAGAGAAAATCGGTTAACTTTGTATCGTCCCTATATATGCTAACTCGCTTAATAGTATAGTTAAATTATGAATCTCAAGTACTCGCTGCTGGTCTTAGCAGGGATCTCTTCCCTGGCCGCACAGGCTCAGACCTCGCAGCCCACAACGATCGAAGCTCCCGCTCACCGTGTAGCTTTCGCTCACGAGCCCGGAGCTAACTACTTCATCTCGCTCGCCGGTGGTGTAGGCGCTATGTTCCTCGAAGGAAACAACACGCCCAAGTTCACCGATCGCCTCTCTTGGACGGCAGCCCTCTCTCTCGGTAAGTGGCACAACCCTTACTATGCTACCCGTCTGAAGGTCGTCGGTGGTGAATCTTACACCTACAGCAAGCTCAACTCTGCGCTTCGCAACGACAACTACTTCGTCGGTGGTCACTACGACTTCATGTTCGATGTAGTGAACTTCTTCTCTACCTACAACCCCAACCGTGTATTCCACATCATTCCTTACGTAGGGGTAGGCTATGAGTACAAGTTCAACCACACGGTAGCCGGTCTGCCCAACACGCACGCTGCTACGGCTAACGGTGGTCTCCAGCTGTCCTTCCACGTCGCTCCCCGCGTCAACATCTTTGTCGAGGGTGAAGCTACGTACAACGGCTTCCACATCCGTAAGTCTTACGCTCCTGACTTCTCCAACGCACTCCGTCTGTCTGCTGTCGCGGGTCTGACCTTCAACGTAGGTCGTCAGGGCTTCGCTCCTGTTGAGCCCCTCGATCAGGCTTACATCGATGGTCTGCAGTCTCAGATCAACGCCCTGCGTGCTGAGAACGCTGAGCTCGCTAAGCGCCCCGAGCACTGCCCCGATGTAGAGGCTGTAGCTCCCGCTGCTAATGATCGCTTCGTAGCTGATAAGTCTATCCTCTTCGCACAGGGTAAGTCTGCTGTCAGCAACGACCAGCTCATCACCGTCTTCGACGCTGCTGAATTCGTCAACAAGGGCGAAGGTGAACTCGTCGTCACGGGTTATGTAGCTAAGAACGAAAGCCGCTTCGCAGGCCTCGCCGAAAAGCGTGCTAAGGCTGTCGCTACCCTCCTGACGGAGAAGTATGGCGTATCAGCTGATAAGATCACCGTCGAATGGAAGGAAGCTGGTGAAGCTCCTTATAGCGCTGACCAGCAGGGCTGGAACCGCGTTGTGATCATTCGCTCTAAGTAATCACCTCAAGTCAAGACATTCAATTCTAATGAAGACGAAAATAATGACGCTTGCACTCTGCGCTCTTGCAGCGACGAGTGCCCTGCAGGCCCAGGAGCCCGCTCAGCAGCCTTCGCACAAGACTGCCTTCGTCAAGGATGGTAAGGCACACTGGTTCCTCGAACTCGGGGACGCTGCTACCCTCAGCCTCGGCGGTTACAACTACGACGTCAAGTTCGGCGATCGCGTTAGCTTCATCAACCCTAACCTCGCTATCGGTCGCTGGGTAACTCCCGCCTTCGGGATGCGCCTCCAGCTCCAGGGTGGTAAGCTCTACGACTATATCTCGAACCCCGCTATGGGGGCACCATACCTCCGTACGGACGTCATCTACGGCTCCGCTCAGTATGACTTTATGTTCGACGTCATCAATTACTTCGCTCCTTACAAGGAAGATCGCTTCTTCCACCTCATTCCCTTCGTAGGGGTTGGTGTGGGTTACAAGCATCAGACGGAAGTACTTGGTGTCAAGGATAACAGCCACCGCTTCGGTCCTCAGGCTGACGCTGGTCTTCAGCTGAAGTTCCGCCTCGCTCGCTTCGTAGACTTTAACCTCGAAGGTAAGGTCACGGCTACCGACCTGCGTCTCCCCTCTGCGGGTGAAGCTCGTGTAGCTGGTACGGCAAGCGAAGGCTTCAGCAACGCCAGCTTCATCGCTCAGGCTGGTGCTTCGCTCACCTTCCACCTCGGTCGCAAGGAATTCGAAGCTATCACGCCTAACGATCCTGCGCTCATCGCTGACCTCAACGGCCAGATCAACGCTCTCCGTGCTGAGAACGCTGAGCTCGCTAAGCGCCCTGTCAACTGCCCTGACGTAGCTGTCCCCGTAGCTGACTCTAAGGTCATCGGTAACGTGATCTACTTCCGTATCAACAGCGCTGTCGTCGACAAGAACCAGATGGTCAACGTCTACAACATCGCCGAATACGCTAAGAGCAACACCGAGACGATCACGCTCGTTGGTTATGCTGACCGCCAGACTGGTAACCCTGCTTACAACCTCGCTCTCTCTAAGCGTCGTGCAGAAGCTGTCGCTGACATCCTCGTCAAGAAGTACGGCATCTCTCGCGATCGTCTGAAGATCGACTGGAAGGGTGACACGGTACAGCCTTACAACGAAAACGTTTGGAACCGTATCGTCCTCATGAGCGCTGAGTAATCCTCGCTCATAGCTCCCTAAGGTGAGCCCTGTTGCTCACCACCCAACGCCCGCCCTCGGCTGACTACAGCGTCGCCGAGGGCGGGCTCTTTTATGTCGATCCGTGGGGGAGTGACCCTCTGGGGTGGGGGTGTCAGCAGTGTCTTCTTCACTGCCTGCTTGCTTAGTTGGGGGCAATGTCTTATCTTTGCACCGCATTCTCCACCCCTGCTGGGGTGGGCGAGTGATTAGGCTGTCTCGTGGTGTAATGGTAGCACAACAGGTTTTGGTTCTGTTTGTCAAGGTTCGAATCCTTGCGAGACAACAAGCCTCTTGGTAGTGTGATGAGAAATATGTATCTTTGCACCATCAAAAGGCAAACGGCCAAGTACGGTGTGGTAGTTCAGCTGGTTAGAATACCTGCCTGTCACGCAGGGGGTCGCGGGTTCGAGTCCCGTCCATACCGCCAGAAGGAGCTGTGTCCCCTTCTCCACGAGGAGGAGTGAGCACAGCTTCTCTTCCGAAAAGCCTAGCTCGGGATGTAGCGCAGTCCGGTTAGCGCACCTGCTTTGGGAGCAGGGGGTCCCAGGTTCGAATCCTGGTATCCCGACACAAGTAAGGAGGTCTGATGTAGAGCACTACGTCAGACCTCCTTCGTTTATATCATCTCCAGAGGGGGTGGGCTTCAGCGCCGATGTCGTACCTTTACGCTGTGAGGCCGTCGCCTCCATCCCTCTCTCCAATAGACTAATGAAGCAAGAATCACGTATGATCGCCAAGACACTGCAGGCCCTGGAGCCCGTCTTGGCACAAGAACTCGAGGCCCTCGGGGCTACCGATATCGAGCAGGGGCGCCGTATGGTCTCCTTCACTGGGGACAAGAAGGTGCTCTACCGTGCGAACTATCGTCTGCGCACGGCCCTGCGCATCCTCCTGCCTATCGCCTCCTTCCGCGCCAATGACCCCGATGAGCTCTATCGTCAGCTCAAGCGTCTGGACTGGAGCGAGTGGATGCAGGCTGGCGACACCTTTGCCTTCGACACCGTCGTCTACTCAGAGACCTTCACCCACAGCAAGTACGTCGGCTACCGCGCTAAGGATGCCCTCGTCGACTTCTTCACCGAGCGTGGGGAGAAGCGCCCCATGGTGCGTCTGGACAATCCCGACCGCCTCTTCCATATCCATATCTCGCACGACGAGGTGACGCTGGCACTCGATAGCTCGGGTGAGAGCCTGCACAAGCGTGGCTGGAGAGCAGCGCAGACGGAGGCTCCGCTGAATGAAGTCCTCGCCGCTGGTATCCTGCTTCTGGCTGGCTGGCAGGGTGAGACGGACTTCATCGATCCCATGTGTGGCTCGGGGACGCTCCTCATCGAGGCAGCCCTCATCGCCCGTGGTATCGCCCCAGGCTCCTTCCGTAAGAGCTTCGCCTTCCAGCGTTGGGCGGACTATGATCCCGCCCTCTTCGCTGATGTAGAGGCCGAGTGCCGTGAGCTGAAGCCTTTCGAGCACCATATCTATGGCTCGGATAGCTCCATCGAGGCGGTGAAGGTGGCACGTCACAACGTCCGCACGGCAGGCCTTGCCGACCTCATCACCGTCAGCCATCGTGCTATGCAGGATTGCCCCGCTCCCGAGGCTCCCGCCCTCATCGTCACGAACCCGCCCTACGGCGAGCGTCTGCGTCTGCGCGATGGCGAGGAGCTCTACCGCATGATCGGCGAGCGCCTCAAGCACAACTATGCCGGATCGACGGCTTGGATCTTGGCCTACAAGCTCGAGCACTTCGATAAGATCGGTCTGCGCCACAGCGACCGCATCAAGATGCTCAACGGCTCGCTGGAGTGTGAGCTGCGCGCCTACACCCTCTTCGCTGGCAAGCGTGAGGACTTCAAGCGTGCTGGTGGCGAAGGCGAAGAGGAGCGTGCTCCTCGTGCTCCACGTCCCGAGCGTGAGCGTGGCCCTCGCTCCGAGAAGCCCCGTCGCTTTGACCGTCCCCGCCGTGAAGACCGCCGCGAAGGAGACCGTCGTGATGGCGATCGTCCGAGCTTCTCAGACCGTCCCCGTCGTGAAGATCGCCGTGAAGGAGGCCGTCGTGATGGTGATCGCCCCAGCTTCTCAGACCGTCCCCGTCGCGAAGATCGCCGCGAAGGAGGCCGTCGCGAGGGTGATCGTCCCAGCTTCTCAGACCGTCCCCGTCGTGAAGATCGCCGTGAAGGAGGCCGTCGTGATGGTGATCGTCCGAGCTTCTCAGACCGTCCCCGTCGTGAAGATCGCCGCAAAGGAGGCAGTCCCTCGAAAAAAAATGAAGGGGGATTGTGGCCTAATGATCGCTTCCGCTACCGCGATGAAGAGGGACGTGAACGTATTAGGAATAAGCGCTCTAAGCATATCCAGACCTTCTCTGGAGGTGGCGATGAGTAGCCACTGATAGCGGAGTTTACAGCCGTCACTTGGACCTGGTATTTGGTAGTATCAAATTTTGTTGTACCTTTGCAGTGCAAACAGGTCAGCCCAGGTGGCGGAATTGGTAGACGCGCTCGTTTCAGGTGCGAGTGTTCAAAAGACGTGCAGGTTCGATTCCTGTCCTGGGCACAGCCTTGACGCACAGCGTCCTCAGTTTGCAAGCTTCAAATACGCGGGTGGTGAAATTGGTAGACACGCTACTTTGAGGGGGTAGTGCCGGTTACGGCGTGTGAGTTCAAATCTCATCCCGCGTACAAAGAAAGAGAGTGAGACTCCTCGAGAAGTAATTCTTGAGGAGTCTCTTCGTTTATGCATACATGCCGATACGTACTACGATGATCGTCTATCCTAATGCAAAGCTCAACCTTGGGCTCTTCGTCATGGGGCGTCGCTCCGATGGCTATCACCTACTGGAGACCGCCTTTCTCCCTATACCGCTATGCGACACGCTGGAGCTGGAGCTCTCTGATGCCGCTGAAGACGAGCTCATCGTCACGGGTGGGGTAGAGACGGGAGCCCTGCAGGACAACCTTGTCCTACGCGCCGTACGCGCCCTGCGTCAGCTGCACTCCTTCCCCTCAGTATGCCTCCGCCTTACCAAGCTGATCCCCTCGGGTGCGGGCATGGGTGGCGGATCAGCGGACGCTTCCTTCACCTTAACTGCTATCAATGAGCTGTGCTCGCTCGGTCTCTCTACCGAGGAGCTGGAGGCCATCGCCCTCACGCTCGGCGCCGACTGCCCCATCTTCGTGCGCAATCAGCCTGCCGTAGGGCGAGGCATCGGCGAAGTCCTTACTCCCCTTGCTCTCGATCTCAAGGGCTATCACCTCACCATCGTCAAGCCTCCCATCCATATCTCTACGGCAGAGGCCTTCCGTGGGCTTCTTCCGCTCAAGCCCGCAGAGACTCCCATTGAGGAGCTTGTGGCTCGCCCCGTAGCAGAGTGGCGCGACTGCCTCTTCAATGACTTCGAGCCAAGCCTCTTCCCTCATCATCCCGTCCTCTCGGAGATCAAGGACGAGCTCTATGCCTTGGGCGCAGACTTCGCTCTGATGACGGGCTCGGGTGCAGCGCTCTACGCTCTGTCGCGTCAGCCCCTCCAGCTTGACTCCCTCCGCCGTGCGGATTACTTCCTCTACGAGGGGAAGCTTTAACTACCCTTTACCAAGACCTTCCTTATGATTTCTACATCTATTCCCCAGCTCCTCGTGGCAGCTGGCTCGTCGGGCAGTGGCAAGACGACCTTCACGCTCGGCCTACTGCGTGCACTCAAGCGTCGTGGCCTCGCCGTGCAGAGCTTCAAGTGCGGCCCCGACTACATCGACCCGAAGTTCCACCAGCTCTCCAGCGGTCGCCCCTCTATCAATCTTGACCTTTTCATGATGAGCCCCGAGCATGTGCGTGCGGTCTATGCACGCCACACGCAGGAGGCTGATGCCGTCGTCCTCGAGGGGGTGATGGGGCTGTATGATGGCTATGTGCGTATGCATGGCTCGTCGGCTGAGGTCGCTAAGACCGTGGGTATCCCGACGGTGCTGCTCGTCGATGCACGCTCCTCCGCCTATTCCGTCGGGGCACTTCTCTACGGCTTCAAGCACTTCCGTCAGGATACGGAGGTCGTTGGGGTGGTCTTCAATCGCGTGGCCTCGGAGAATCACTACCGCTTCCTGCGTGAGGCTGCCGAAGATGCTGGGGTCATTCCCCTCGGCTATATCCCGAAGACGAAGCTCCTTGAAGTGCCATCGCGCCACCTTGGGCTCTCACTTCGCGAGCTGCAGGAGCTGGATGCGCTCCCCGAAGATGTGGCAGCGCTCATCGAGAAGCACGTCGATGTGGATCGCCTGCTTGAGGCTTGTATGCGCCCTCGCCCTGCCCTCCCTGCGGAGGAGGCCGTGCCTACGTCCGCCCCTGGGCGTAAGATCGCCGTTGCCTGTGACGAAGCATTCAACTTCATCTACGAGGAGAATATCCGTGCACTCGCTGCACAGGGCGAAGTGTCCTTCTTCTCTCCGCTCAAGGATGAGCTACTTCCCGAGTGCGACCTCCTCTACCTGCCTGGTGGCTATCCGGAGTTCTACCTCAGCGAGCTGGCTGCTGCCGAGCGCTCACGTAGCTCTATCGCTGCCTATGCCGCTGCTGGCGGGCGTGTCTTAGCCGAATGTGGGGGGATGATGTACCTCTGTCGTGCTATCCATGATGAGGAGGGGAAGGCCTACCCGATGTGTGGTGTACTGGATCAAGAGGCCACGATGGAGGGCATGCGTCTGCGCTTAGGCTACCGCAAGCTCCGTCTTGGGGGGCATGAATACCGTGGGCATGAGTTCCACTACTCGTCCATCGTACCTCAGGAGGTCGGCGAAGAGACGGTCGGCGAGCAGCTGACAGCGCGTGACGAAGTCGCTCCGACGCTCCTCTACCGCCGTGGCAATGTGCTGGCGGGCTATACCCACCTCTATTTCGCTGAGCAAGATCCCTTCGCGCTCTTCTCCTAATGAGCTTTGCCCTGCGACGCTATCGCCCTCCTGAGAGGATCGCGAGAGTGCGTGGGGCGATCTTCTTTATTACGGTGTAGCTGGCGAAGCTGAATGCCAAAGTAAGCACTCCGATGAGGAGGTAGCCCAAGACTGCGCCAGAGCCCTCTTCGCTGAGGAATGGTACGCGGAAGACGATACCACGAGCCCAGTTCACGAGAAGTACGGTGTGTGCGGCGTAGATGAAGAAGACGTATTTATTAAGGTTGCTTAGGCGCTGGATTACTTCAGGACTTCTGCGCCCAATATACTGCATCAAAAGGAGAGCTGATGCTGAACCTGTGAGGATATAGATATTGTGTACGACGATGTAGCCTGCCCATCCACTGAGTAGAGGTAGGGCAAAGACCGTCCCGATAGCAATGACTCCTGCAAGATACTTGACCCGCTGGATGACCTCCAGTGGGTCAATTTGTTTTGTGCCGAGCTGCCCGCCGAGCATGAAGCAGAAGAATGAAACCGTACCGAAGCCCGCGACTCCGCACTCCCATCCTATGAGGAAGAGGACGAGTAGGGGAAGGAGGATATAGCCTCTAGTCCAAGAAAGGAGCTGATAGAGGATGGGGCCCAAAGCGCAGAGCACCATCAGATCGCGGATATACCAGAGTGGGTAGACGATGACATCCCCCCAGTAATAGCTGAGGAACTGTATGAAGCTCGTGATATAGAAGGGGTCACTGGCTCCGACGCCCAATCGCAATCCCACCTGTGTCTTCGCAAGGAGTATGACGAGGTAGATACTATTCCACAATAGATAGGGTATGAGCAGGGTCTTCACGCGCTTCTTCAGCTCTACCGTCCAGATGGAGCGCTGACTCCAGTCCTTCTTATAGAAAGCATAATAGCCCGAGATGAAGAAGAACATCGGGACGGCTATGCGGGGAAGGCTATGTGACAGGAATTCGCTGACGTAGATGTAGAGCCAGTTCGGAGCACCCCATTGAGGTAGTGTTAGCTTGTCTGAAATGAGGTGAATGGCTACGACCATAATGATCAGTGGGAAGCGTAGCGCTGTGATGACTGCAGAGAAGCTGGACGTAGAGGGCTTACTCATAGGGAGCTCTTATGTGGGGATAAAGGGATTGTCTTGTGTGGCAAAAATAGCTATTTATCTCCTACTGTAGGGACTTATCTACATCTCTGCAAAGACAGTTGTCTCCCTAACGGCATTCGCTCTTTGGGGCGTTATCAAAGGGATTCAGGGTAGTCAGGCTTGATAGTACTATTGGTTTGTTTTCAAACCAATAGTTGTTCGGGGTGCGAACGAGTAGTGGTTCGCATAGGGAACGAATAGTCGATTGAAGACAAACCAATAGTCGTTCGTACCTGAAACCAGTAGTTGTTTGCGCATCCGACCTACCCAGCTTTGTCTACGAACCGCTACGGTACATCTGTAATATGCCTCGAGGATCATAATGCAGTATCTTGGGGTATGCTGGGGAGATGCTTGTATGAAAGTCTGTACATTTGTGGTGTACTTTTATAAATATAAAGGCAATGAGTACCGCACTTCATAAAGAATACCGCCCGCTGACGGCTGAAGAGATCAGCGTCCTGCGTGAGCACGCCAACTCCGCCGACGACTGGAGCCAGGTCTGGGTCAAGGAAGGCTTCGTCCCCCGCTACATCCTCAATACGCACTTCTCGGGCTGGGTACGCTTGGGGCTCTTCGAGAAGACCTTTGATCTACCTGGGGGTATCTCAAAGCACTCAGGACTCTACTACACCTACCTGCACAATGTCGAGGTCGGCGATAACTGCTGCATCGAGCACGTCAATAACTATATCGCCAACTACACCATCGGTGAAGAGTCCTTCATCAGCAATGTCGATACCATCCTCGTCGATGGCGAGACGACCTTTGGCAACGGCGTCGAGGTCTCTGTCCTCAATGAGACGGGCGGGCGTGAGGTGCTGAGCTACGACCAGCTCTCAGCGCACGAAGCCTACTTCATGGCGATCTACCGCCACCGCCCTGCGCTCATCTCGGAGCTACGTCACCTCATCTGGGGCTATATCGATGGCTTACGCTCCGCCCACGGCACGATCGGAGCCCATGCGCATATCACGGATGTGGGGAATATCACGAACGTGAAGATCGGCCCCTATGCCAGCATCGTCGGCACGCGCCGCCTCTACAACGGGAGTATCAATAGCGTAAAGGAAGCACCCGTCAGCTTGGGCTACAGCGTCATCTGTACGGACTTCATCATCTCCTCGGGCTCAAGTGTGCAGAGTGGCACGGCGCTCTCCCGCTGCTTCATCGGGCAGGCGTGTACGCTCGCTCACGGCTATTCTGCCTCGGACTCGCTCTTCTTCAGCAACTGCCACGAGGAGAATGGCGAGGCCTGTGCGATCTTCGCTGGGCCCTTCACCGTGACGCACCACAAGTCTACGCTACTTATCGCCAGCCAATTCTCCTTCATGAATGCTGGCTCGGGCTCGAATCAGAGCAACCACATGTACAAGCTCGGGCCCATCCATCAGGGCATCATGGAGCGCGGTGCGAAGACCTCGTCCGACTCCTACATCCTCTGGCCCGCGCGTATCGGTGCCTTCTCGCTTGTCATGGGGCGTCACACCACGCACCCCGACCTGTCGAACCTCCCCTTCTCCTACCTCATCGAGTCATGTGATACGACCTTCCTCATCCCTGGGGTCAACCTCAAGAGCGTGGGGACGATCCGCGATGCGCAGAAGTGGCCACGCCGTGATGCGCGCACCGACCCGCATCGCCTTGACCAGATCAACTACAACCTCTTGAGCCCCTATACCATCCAGAAGATGCTCAACGGGCGCATGATCCTCACCGAGCTAAGGCGTGTCGCTGGGGTGACCTCCGAGATCTACTCCTATCAGAGCGCGAAGATCAAGGCCTCCTCGCTCCGTAAGGGGATCCACTTCTACGAGCTGGCGATCCATAAGTTCCTCGGCAATTCGCTCATCAAGCGCCTCGAGGGCATAGACTGTACCTCTATCGAAGTCGTGCGCCAAGCCCTACAGCCCCGTACATCCATCGGGCACGGGGACTGGGTCGATCTCTCGGGCCTCATCGCTCCGAAGGCCGAGGTGCTGCGTATCATCGAGGACATCGAGATGCGCAGCATCGAGGCTATCAGCGAGCTACAGCAGCGCCTTGCCGACCTACACCTCCACTACTACGAGTACGAATGGACGTGGGCGTATGACAAGATCCAGGAGTTCTATGGTATTGATCTCACCGAAGTGACGGCAGAGCAGATCGCCGAACTCGTTGAGCGCTGGCGTAGCTCGGTCGTCGAGCTGGACCGCGAGCTCTATGCCGACGCGAAGAAGGAATTCTCCCTCTCGGCGATGACGGGCTTCGGTGCTGACGGCGATGAGCGTGTGCAGGCGCAGGACTTCGAGGAGGTCCGTGGCGACTTTGACAGCAATACCTATGTGAAGTCCATCCTCCAGCATATCGAGGAGAAGAGTGCCCTCGGCGAGGAGCTACTCGGTCGCCTCGCACCGCTGCGCTAAGGAGACGATACGACGACGCCCCGCAGAGCTTCGGCTACGGGGTGGGGAAAAGACACGGAGCGAATCATTGGGGGACAATGATTCGTTCCGTGTGCTTTTTGTAGTGGAGGCTTACTTCTCGGGCTCTGTCGGGGGCGTGAAGCGGCCTTGCCAGCGCGAGCGCTGACGCTCCATCATCTTCGCCTCGGCACCGTTGGACTCGTCCGACTGCCAGAAGCGCTCCCGCCCGATGCTCTCGGGGAGGTAGGCTTGCTGTACGAAGTGCCCTGGGTAGTCGTGCGAGTAGCGATAGCCTTCGCCATAGCCCAGGTCCTTCATCAGCTCCGTGGGAGCATTGCGCAGGTGGAGCGGTACGGGGAGGTTGCCCGTCTGCTTGACGAAGGAGAGGGCACGGTTGATCGCCATATAGGCGCTATTGCTCTTCTCGCTACAAGCTAAGTAGATGACCGTCTCGGCCAAGGGGATGCGCCCCTCGGGCCAGCCGATGCGCTCGAGGGTCTCGGCGCAGGAGGTGGCGAGAAGGAGGGCATTGGGGTTAGCAAGGCCAATGTCTTCGGCGGCGGAGATCATTAGTCGGCGCGCGATGAACGAAGGGTCTTCGCCGCCCTCGATGAGACGTGCGAGCCAATAGATAGCGGCGTCGGGATCGCTCCCTCGAATGCTCTTGATGAGTGCCGAAGCGATGTCGTAGTGGAGTTCTCCGCCCTTGTCGAAGGCCAAGGGATTCGTCTGTACGCGCTGACTGACCAGCTCGTCCGTGACCTGAAGTGGGTCGGAGGTCGTCGATAGGGCGACCAGCTCGAGGATATTCAGCGCACGGCGTGCGTCACCACCAGCGTAGCGTAGGAGTGCGGCGGTCTCGGTGAGCTCGAGGCGGCGCTGCGAGAGGAGCTCGTCGGTCGTGATGGCATGCTGCAGGAGGCCGATGATCTCCTCGCTGGAGAGGGGATTAAGCGTGTAGACCTGACAGCGGGAGAGGAGAGGGCGGATGACCTCGAAGCTGGGATTCTCCGTCGTGGCGCCGATGAGCGTGACGATACCTTGCTCCACAGCTGCCAGGAGGGAGTCCTGCTGGCTCTTGCTGAAGCGATGGATCTCATCGATGAAGAGGATGGGGCGTACCGACGAGCCGAAGATCCCACTCTGCTCACACTGGATGCGCTCCAGCACCTCGCGCACATCCTTGACGCCCGAGTGGACGGCACTCAGCGAGTAGAAGGCGGTATCGAGGCTGCGGGCGATGATCTCCGAGAGCGTCGTCTTACCCACTCCTGGAGGGCCCCAGAAGATCAGCGACGGGAGGCGCTGTTGCTCGATCATAGGGCGTAAGATACCCTGCGGCCCGACGAGGTGAGACTGGCCGAAGTAGTGCTCGAGGCTCGTCGGGCGCATGCGCTCGGCCAGCGGCTTGAGGGAGGTCATAGGCGGGAGTGGGCTGGTAGGCGGGGGATTATTGAGGGAGGTCGCTGTAGCGTCGGCGTCCACGAAGGTAGTACTGCACGAGGAGGCTGTAGGGCTTCATCAGGCTCGTGGGGAGCGGACGGACGGTCTTAGCGATATTCTCCCTGCGCACCTCTTCGTAGCGCAGGCGCTTGATCATGAAGCAGCGCCAGCCCTCGAGGACGGCGTAGCAGTGGCGGGGCTTGAGCTGAAGAAGGTAGACGAAGGCGGCGAAGACGTCAAGGAAGAAGCGGCAGAGCAGCACACGGTGCAGGCGGGGTGCGGGGAGGTTCTTGTAGATCATCAGGAGATTGTTCCTGAAGTTCAGGAAGACCTTCCTCGGGCTCTCTGCCGAGAGGCTGGCACCACCGACGTGGTAGACGACTGAGGTGGGAGCGAAGGTGATGCGATGCCCGCGGGCATTGAGTCGCCAGCATAGGTCGATCTCCTCCTGATGGGCGAAGAAGATCGTATCCAGCCCGCCGACCTCGAGATAGACGTCACGGCGGATGATGAGGCAGGCGCCCGATGCCCAGAAGAGATCCGTGGGGTTAGCGTACTGCCCGTGGTCCTCCTCGAGCGTGCCGAAGAGACGGCCACGGCAGAAGGGATAGCCCAGTGAGTCGATGAAGCCACCAGCAGCACCGGCGTACTCGAAGCTCTTCGGGTCGCACTGTGCACGGATCGTAGGCTGGACGGCAGCGATCGTGGGGTCGGAGTCGAGGAGGCGGAGGGGCTCATCGAGCCAGCCTCGGCTGAGCTCGACGTCGCTATTGAGCAGGACGACCGTCTTGTAGTCCAGCTCGGCGATGGCCTTGTTGTAGCCCGCTGCGAAGCCGTGGTTCTCGGTAAAGAGGTGGAGGCGCACCTCGGGATAATGCTCGCGGACGAAGGCCACGGAGTCGTCCGCCGAGCCATTGTCTACGATGATGAGGTCTGCGCCTGCGGGGGTGTGTTGCACCCAAGAGGGGAGGAAAGTCTCCAGGAGGCTACGGCCATTCCAGTTGAGGACGAGGACGGCCACCTCGGCGTGTGTGGTAGGATGCATAGCGTGTGTAGTATAGTTAGTTGTCTTGCTCAGAGTCAAGGAGTGCTTGGAGTCGGGCACTGCGCACGGCCTCGGGGTAGTTCTCGAGTGGGCGCTTCCAGCGCTTATGCGACCAGAGCCAGGCTGCTGGGTCGCGCTGGATATTTGCTTCCAGCATGCGGGCATAGCGCTCGGTGACGGTATAGACGGGCAGGTCGCCCTCCGCTGGGTCGTAGATAGGCACGTAGCGCCCTACGAACTGGATGGGGCTCCTTCGCTCAATGTCGAAGTAGAAGACGGGCAGGCGGTACTTCTTCCCGAGGCGCTCGATGCCGTCGAGGATCGCTGTCGGCTGGTGGAGGAAGTCGGTGAAGTAGGTGGCGTGACCGATACCCGGGGCTTGGTCCGTGATCATCGCGACGAACCAGTGACGGCCGTCCTTGGCACGCACGTACTCGACGATGTGGCGCGCGATCTTGTCCTTGGCGACGAGGCGCGCACCGAAGCGCTGGCGTTGCTCGGCGAAGAGGCGATCAAGGGCCTTGCTCTTCAGCGGTCGGTAGACCTGATCCATACTGTAGCCGATGGTGGCGAGCTGGATCTGCCCCGTGGAGAAGAGCTCCCAGTTGCCGTAGTGCCCGAGGGCGACGAGCACGCAGTCATACTCCTTCGCTGCCTCCACGAGGGGGGAGAGGTCGGGCATGATGAAGTGCTCCTTGGTGAGCCGCTCGGGGCTCTGATGTAGGAGCTTCGGCGTGGAGAGGAAGTTGTAGGCGAACTGCAGGTAGAAGTCCCGCTCGATCTGTCGCAGCTCCTCGGTCGTCTTCTCGGGGAAGCTACGGGAGAGATTGCCTCGCACGACGGCACGGCGATAGCCTATGAGGCGCCCGATGAGGAAGGCGGTCGTATGGCACAGCGCGTGGATGACCACCCACGGTAGGCGTGCCAAGAGGCCGAAGAGTCCGCGAAGGAGGTAGTAGGTCAGCTGCTCAGTCATCTCTCGTACGTGCTCAATAGACGAAGGTCCCCGACTCGTCGAGGTGCTGTGGGGTGATACGTGTCGTCGTGCCGATAGCCGCCTCATCGTAGGGCTGCGCCACACGGATATAGTTCTCACTGTGCCCCATCATGCGGCCATCATAGTTGCCGTGCTCCCAGATGACCGTAAGCTCACGACCGAGGTTGGCGCGGTAGAAGTCCTGCAGACGCTCCTCGGAGAGGCGGGCTAGACGCTGACTGCGCTTGTGCTTGTCGCGGGGTGTGACGGCATGCTCTATGGAGAGGGCTGCCGTACCTTCACGCTCCGAATAGCTGAAGACGTGGAGCTGGGAGAAGGGTAGACCCTCGAGGAACTGATAGCACTCCTCGAAGTAGCGCTCCTCTTCGCCACGGGTGCCGACGATGACGTCCACACCGATGAAGGCATGGGGCATCAGCTCACGGATCAGCTCCACACGGGAGCGGAAGAGCGCTGTGTCGTAGCGGCGCTTCATCAGGCGGAGGACTTCGTCACTACCGCTCTGTAGGGGGATGTGGAAGTGGGGAGCGATACGCCGTGAGGTGGCCGAGTAGCGGATGATCTCTTCGCTGAGGAGGTTGGGCTCGATGGAGCCGATGCGGAAGCGCTCGATACCCTCGACCTTATCCAGTGCCTTGATGAGGGCGAAGAAGTCTTCACCTGGATGACCCTTGCCGAAGTCTCCGATATTGACGCCCGTCAGCACGATCTCGCGAGCACCTTCGCGGGCGATACGCTCGGCTTCGGCGACGATCTCGGCGATCGAGCCGCTACGGCTTCGCCCTCGGGCCTTGGGGATGGTGCAGTAGGTGCAGTGGTAGTCACAGCCGTCCTGCACCTTGAGGAAGTGGCGCGTGCGCTCGTCGGAGGATGAGCTGAGGCGGAAGGTGCGTATATCCTTCGTGCGCCCTCTCACGATGCTGGCACCCGCATCACGGGGGCGCTCCAGATTGAGGTAATCGGCGATGTCGAGCTTCTTCTCCGAGCCGATGACCAGATGGACGCCCTCGATGTCTGCGATCTCCTCGGGGCTGAGCTGGGCATAGCAGCCCGTCACGACGACGAAGGAGCCAGGATGCTCACGGGCAGCCTTGCGGATCATCGTGCGGCACTTCTTGTCCGCCAACTCCGTCACCGAGCAGGTGTTGATGACGCAGATGTCGGCTACTTCCCTCGGACGCACGCTCCGCACCCCTTGGGCAAGCAGCGAGCGCCCGATGGTCGACGTCTCGGCGAAGTTGAGCTTACAGCCGAGGGTGTAGTAGGCAGCTTTCTTGTCTTCAAAGACAGAGGTATCGGTCATCGCTTGGGTCGGAAGAGAAGGCGGAGATAGGGATAAGTGGAGAGCATGAGTGCGAGTCCCAGCCCCGTGTAGAAGCCCGTGACGAAGGAGTGAGGCACGAGGTTAAGGGTGCGCAGGGTGATGCCGAGGGTGATCATACCCGCCATGATGATCCACGAGGAGGGCGTGAAGCACTGGTACCAGCGCAGGGTACCTTCGGCTCGCTGTCCAAGGGCGGTGAGATTACGCTTCACGACACGGGGGAAGATGAAGCCGGCGAAGAAAGCTAAGCTCCCGATGAGCCAGAGGATGCTCACGAGGGTATTCGTTTCGCTGGGCCAGTTCACGAGGCCAATGCGCAGGACATTGACCCCAGCGATGAGCCAGAGTAGGGCAGCGAGCCCATAGAGCTGACGATGGGTCATCAGAGGTGGGTGACTGAAGGGTGTGGGATTAAGCTTCGTCGGTCCACTCGATATCGAAGGACTGGAGCTGGAGGTCTTCGTCGTGAAGTCCCTCGGTCGTGGCCTCTGTATGGTGAGCGTGCGTGGTGCCTGCCTCGGCGGCAGTGGGCTCATCGCCTGTGATGGCGGTGTCGGATACCTCGAGGATGGTCTGGCGCAGGGCCTCTGAGACCTTCGCGAAGTCCTCTTCGTAGATGAAGATACGGTGACGCTCGAGCTTACCTTCGCTCTCCTTGAGCTTGGTCTCTGAGAGCACGATGTACTTATTGCCCTTGCTGTCGAGCTTGGCGTCTATGTAATAGTATCTGGTCCCGGCCTTGAGCTTACGTGAGGCCAAAAGGGTTGATCCTCCCCAATCTTTATCCATACTCATAAGTGATCAATTCTTTTTTATACGCTACGAAGTTACGGAAATACCTCCATTGTCCTGCGGGTGGACTGCCCCGCCCCCGTAGGGGTGTTTGCTCCGAAGAGTGCGAGAGTAATTCGCCTCGACTATGGCGATACTCCCACAGCACCGCATCTATTCCTCTGTCCACGCACGTAGATTTATCGTCCACGCACCTGCATCCTATCATCCTCGTGCGTAGTCCTAATGTCTACGTACGTGGACGAAGAAAATCTCCTACTGCTCCGCACCTTTTTTCGCTGAGAATAGTCTCTCATTCTCTATTACTTCCGTATCTATACAGTAGTGGTAGTCACACCGCAGAAACGGAGGGCTCGTCGTATCTTTGTTGAGTGCAAGGGTACGTTTAAGGCGTATCTTTGTAGGTATCCCATAGTAGTTCAATATGACTTCAATCAGTATGACCAATCAATACAGCACAGAGGACCAAGTGGCTTACATCTATGAGCTACTTGGCATAGGTGAGTGTGAGGAGATTGAATTTAAGAGTGCAAAGGGAGGCTTTGCGAAGGAGATTTGGCCTACGTATTCGGCCTTTGCTAATACTCATGGAGGCGTCATCGTCCTTGGTGTCAAGGAGGAAAACGATGGCTTGCGCCTAAGTGGACTCACGCGAGAGGAGGCTGAGCAGTGTAAGGATAAGCTTTGGTCACAGGTGCGTAATAAGGAGGTGATCAGTCTTTGTCTGCTATCCAATGAGGATGTACAGATCATAGATGTGGATGGATCGTTTGTGTTGACTGTGAGGGTGCCTCAAGCAACTCGGATACAGCGACCCATTTATTGGAAGCGCATACCCGATGATGGGACCTACAGGCGCAATGCTACGGGGGACTTCCTCTGTACCCCAGCAGAGGTACGACGTATGATGGCCGATGCGGATTTATCCCGCCCTGCAGATGGTCGTATTCTTAAGGGATTTACATGGGAAGATATTGATCTCCCCTCTCTCGAGAAGTATCGGCGTCTCTTTATGACAGTCCATCCCGACCACCCTTGGGTGACAGAGGACAATGATGGACTAATGCGTAAACTGGGTGGCTATCGACGGGATCGAGAGAGTGGCGAAGAAGGATTCACCTTGGCTGGGCTTCTGATGTTTGGGAAGTTCGAGGCCATCAAGGATCCTGCCTGTGCGCCGAACTTTTTCCCCGATTATAAGGAAATTACTTCTGATAGTGACCGCTGGAGTGATTGTATTTATCCTAATGGCACATGGGAGGCCAACCTATTTCAGTTCTATCGTCGGGTGCTGCAGAAGCTTCAAGATTCGCTGCCCACCCCCTTTCGCTTAGAGGATGGTGTGCGCCGAGAGGGGACGCCAGCTCATGAAGCGCTTCGTGAAGCTATGGCCAATCTGTGTGTGCATGCGGACTACAGTGAGGAGGCTTCGCTTCTGGTCACCAAATATCCAGATAAGATCATCTTATCTAATCCAGGCGTGCTCCTCATCTCTCGCGAACAGTTCTTTAGGGGCGGGGAGAGTGTCTGTCGGAATACATCGCTCCAGCAGATGTTTATGATGATGGGGCAAGCCGAAAAGGCGGGTAGCGGTGTTGACAAGATCCTCAGAGGGTGGAAGGCTTCGCACTGGGGTAGACCCTATCCCAACGAACTCTTGCGCCCCAATAAAGTGGAGCTTGTGATGCCCTTAGAGTCATTGCTGGACCCTCGTATTCTTACCTCCTTGAAGGATCAGCTCGGTAGTCCTATTGATGAGCTTGATGAGAATGAACTGCTACTGCTTGCGACCGCTCAGAGTGAAGGCGTTATTAATCATGAGCGACTTAAAGAGTTGCTCCCGATGCATCCAGCAGATATCACAAAGGTTCTTCAGAAGCTTCGTCGAGATGGGCTACTGACAGTAGAAGGGCGCGGGAGAGGGTGTGTTTATCATCTTAATGATGGTGGTGAAGCAAGCGAGCAAATGATGCAAGCTGCGCCTTCAAATAATGCAAGCTTGGAAGAGCAAATGATGCAAGCTACGCCTTCAAACGATGCAAGCTCGGAAGAGCAAATGATGCAAGCTACCAAGCGTAAGCTCAGTGCACAGGAGACGGAGCGACTTGTTTGCTGCTTCTGCACCGAATGGCGGACAGCTCAAGAGATCGCTGACTACCTACATCGAACAAAGGATCATGTGAGAAATGTAATCCTTCCTCGTCTCCTCAAGCAAGGCGTGCTTGAGCAAAGGTTCTCTGTAAAACGGCATCCCAATCAGCAATATAGAGCGGGACGAGAAGAATAGGCTAAATTTGTAAGAGAATTAGCGGGGCATCCCACCCCGACCACACTTGTATAGACAGACCAATGACACCTCCATACCCTAAGTATCACCTGGCGGAGTTCCCCCACCAGTTCCGTGTACGCTACCCAGGCAAGACCCTTATGCGCTACTACAACAAGCATAATGAGCGCTGGGAGAAGCTCAATGGTGAGCAGGTCGCTAACCTCTGCCTCTCGGCAGCCAAGGGCTTGGCTTACCTGCAGATCCAGACGGGCGACCGTGTCGCGATCTATTCGCCCAACCGTGTGGGCTGTATCACTACCGAGCTGGGGATCTTCATGATGCGCGCTGTCTCGGTGCCCCTCTACGCGACGAGTACGCCCGATCAGGTGCAGTTCATCGTGGAGGATGCTGGCGTCGAGACGATGTTCGTCGGCGGTCAGTTCCAGTACAACAATGCCTATGAGGTGCAGCAGCGTGGCGGGTCACTTCGCCGCCTGATCATCTTCGACAACGAGGTGGTACTGGCCCCTGGGGACACGACCTCGATGTACTACGATGAGTTCGTGCGCCGTGGGGACTCCGTCACCTATGAGAACAAGGCGAACGTCACGGCAAGCCAAGCGCTGGCTACCGACCTGGCGGTCATCATCTATACCTCCGGTACGACGGGTAAGAGCAAGGGTGTGATGCTGCATCATAGCAACTTCATCGAGCAGCTCTATGCGCACCAGCTCAAGTACCCCTTCATCACGAATCGCGACGTCTCGATGTGCTTCCTCCCGCTGAACCACATCCTCGAGAAGGCGTGGAGCTACCTCTGCCTCAGCATGGGCTGTCAGGTGGCTGTCCTCAGCGACCCGAAGCGTATCCTCGAGGCACTGCCGATGGTGCGCCCCTCCATGATGGGCAATGTGCCCCGCTTCTGGGAGAAGGTATATATCGGTGTGCAGGACAAGATCAATCGCTCGCCTAAGCCCCTGCGCTATGTCCTTCGCCACGCTATCCAGGTGGGGGGTCGCTACTTCTTCGACTTCGTGAATGAGGGGAAGAAGGCGCCACTCTACCTCAAGCTCCTCTACAAGATCTACGATAAGACGCTCTTTGCGAAGGTGAAGAAGGCCATCGGTATCCAGCGTGGCCGCTTCTTCCCCACGGCAGGGGCTTCGGTCTCGCCCGAGATCCTTCGCTTCCTGCGCTCGATCAATGTGCCTATGTGTGTGGGCTATGGGCTGTCGGAGACGACGGCGACGGTGTCCTCCCAGCCTATGGTGGGCTTCGACCTCGAGTCAATCGGTACGATCATGCCCGCTCTCGAGGTGAAGATCGATCCCGAGACAAGTGAGATCCTCGTCAAGGGCCCGACGGTGACGACGGGGTACTACAACAATCCCGAGGCCAACGCTGAGGCGTTCACCGAAGACGGCTTCTTCCGCACGGGGGATGCTGGTCGTATGGAGAATGGCGTGCTCTACTTCACGGAGCGTATCAAGGACCTCTTTAAGACGGCCAACGGTAAGTACATCGCTCCGCAGATGCTCGAGGGCTTGCTCACGGTCGATCCGCTCTTCGAGCAGGTCGCTATCATCGCTGACGGGTATAAGTTCGTCAGTGCGCTCATCTACCCCAACTGGGAGGTGCTGCGCCGTGAGGCTGCCGAGCGAGGCGTTTCTCGTGACCTCAGCGAAGAGGAGCTCAGCAAGCAGCATGAGGTGCACCGCCTCGTGATGGCGCACGTAGAGGCTGCTCTCAGCTCCGTAGCGCAGTATGAGAAGGTGAAGAAATTCCACCTGATGACGACGCCCTTCACGCTGGAGAGCGGCGAGCTGACCAATACACTCAAGCTACGCCGTAAGGTCGTCGCTGAGCACTACGCCAGCGAGATCGCCCACATGTACGAGGAGTAGCCTCGACACCCTGATACAGAATATAAATACAAGAATTAGATACAGACGATGAACTATTGGTTCGAATGCAAAGTTTCCTACGAGCGCCAGGCCGACTCGATGGGTATGAAGAAGGTTTCCGAAAGCTACTTGGTAGATGCCCTCTCCTTCACAGAGGCAGAGAAGCGCATCATCAAGGAGGTTAGACCCTTCGTTTCAGTCGGTGAGCTGGAGGTGGTGAACATCCGCCGTGCTCGTATCGCTGAGCTCTTCCTCAACGATGAGGCCGAGGACGACCGCTACTTCCGTGCTAAGGTGAACTTCATCACCGTTGATGAGAAGAGTGGCTCAGAGAAGAAGACTTCCGCTACGATGATCGTCAAGTCCGATTCGCTGCCTAACGCTGTCACCGAGCTGAAGGCTCAGCTCGATAGCCAGATGGCCAGCTACGAGATCGCTGCAGTCACCGACACGCAGATCTTAGACGTCTTCCAGTATGAAGCCCCTGAGAGGTGAGGATATAGCTGAGCGCCTCGATAAGATACGCTCCACGCTGACGGGTGGGGCACGGCTGGTGGCCGTGTCGAAGTTCCACCCAGCGGAGTATATCGAGATGGCGCACGCTGCAGGCCAGCGCCTCTTCGGCGAGAGCCGTGTGCAGGAGCTGGTAGAGAAGTGGGAGGGCCTCCGTGAGCGCTATCCCGACCTCATCTGGCACTTCATCGGGCCGCTGCAGACGAACAAGGTGAAGTACATCGCTCCCTTCATCCATATGATCGAGAGCGTCACCTCTGAGCGTCTCCTTCTGGAGGTATGCCGTCAAGCCCAGCGTGTGGGGCGCACCATCCCCATCCTCCTCGAGGTGCATGTAGCCCGTGAGGAGACGAAGAGCGGCTTCTCCCCCGACGAGCTGCGTGAGCTCCTTGGGCGCATCGCTTCGAGCCCCGAGACCTATCGTGGCATCGCTCTCTATGGTCTGATGGCTATGGCGAGCAATGTCGATGATGAGGCTGTCATCAGTGGTGAGTTCGCCACGGTGCATCGTCTCTTCGACGAGATCCGCTCCTCGGGACTGCTCCTCCAGCCCGAGCTCTTCACCGAGCTCTCTATGGGTATGAGTGGAGACTATCCGCTGGCGCTCCGTGAGGGCGCTACCCTGGTGCGTGTCGGCTCCGCTATCTTCGGAGACCGCGCATAGTATATATCGAGGTGTCTTCGCCCCGCTGTCCAGCGTGGAGAGGACTCCTACCTCAATTTAGCAATCCATCTATGACTTACTGGACGAAGATCCTGAGCCTCGCGCTCGGCCTACTCCTCCTCACGCCTGCGTCGGCTCAGACGAAGGGCAAGGAAGAGAAGAAGAAGGATAATAAGTTTAGCTACGTGCAGGCTGTCGATATCTTCGGCTCCTCACTGGCGCTCCTTGACCGCCACTTTGTCGACTCCATCGATATCAAGCGTCTGAGCCGTATCGGCTTGGACGGTATGCTCGAGAGCCTCGACCCCTATACCGAGTACTATTCGTCGGAGGATACCGACAAGCTCCGTCTCCTGACGACTGGGGCTTATGGCGGTATCGGGTCGGTCATCTCGCAGCGCCCCGATAGTACGATCATCATCAACGACCCCATGGAGGGTATGCCCGCTGCACAGGCCGGTCTGCGTGCTGGTGACGTCATCCTCGAGGTCGACGGTCAGGACTTCCGTAAGTCGACCAGCGATAAGGTGAGTGCCGCCCTCAAGGGTACGCCTGGGAGCAAGATCGTGCTCCTCATCCAGCGTCCAGGGGAGTCGAAGCCTCGCCGTATCGAGTTCCGCCGTCAGAAGATTCAGGTCAGCCCCGTGCCTTACTATGGTGTCATCGGGAAGGATATGGGCTATATCTCCCTCACGGGCTTCCCCAACACGGCAGCCGCTGAGGTGAAGAAGGCCTTCCTGGACCTCAAGTCCAAGCACCAGCTCCGTGGGCTCATCCTTGACCTGCGCGACAATGGTGGTGGGCTCATCGACGAAGCCATCAAGATCGTCAACTTCTTCGTCCCCGCAGGCGAGGAGGTCGTGACGACGCGTGGACGTAATGCCCGCCGTCAGGAGGTCGTCTATCGCACGACTGACAAGCCTCTCGACACGCAGATCCCCATCGCAGTGCTCATCAATGGGCAGTCAGCCTCGGCCTCCGAGATCGTGAGCGGTGCTCTGCAAGATCTCGATCGCGCTGTCGTCATGGGCGTCAAGAGCTATGGTAAGGGCCTTGTGCAGACGACGATGCAGCTCCCCTACGACGGGACGATCAAGCTCACGACGGCGAAGTACTACATCCCCAGCGGTCGCTGTATCCAGCGCATCAACTACCAGTCGCTGCGTGAGGGTAAGGGCGCTACGATCCTGCCCGACAGCCTGACGAAGGTCTTCCATACGCGAGCAGGCCGTGAGGTCCGTGATGCTGGTGGTATCCTCCCCGACATCGCTCTCACGAATGACTCGCTGCCCACGATGGTGTACTACCTGCGTGTCAATAACGATGCCTTCGACTGGATCACCGACTATGTGCGCAGCCACCGCACGATCGCTTCGCCCCGTGACTTCAAGCTCACGGATGCAGACTATGCCTCCTTCTCTAATCACATGATCGAGAAGAAGTTCGACTACGACCGCCAGAGTGGCAAGGAGCTGAAGAAGCTGGAGGACTTGGCGAAGTTCGAGGGCTATTACAACAAGAGTCGTGAGGCCTTCGAGGCGCTGAAGAAGCTCCTCGTCCCCGACCTCAAGCACGACCTCGAGGAGCATCGTCCCTTCATCGAGCAGTATCTGACGGGGGCTATCCTCACCCGCTACTATTACAATCGAGGGGCGCTGGAGCGCAGCGTCGCCGAGGACAAGATGGTGCGTGCCGCAGAGGATCTCCTCGCAGATCCCGCACGCTACACGAAGGTCCTGAGCCGCCCCGAGGCTAAGACCGCTGCTACCCCTACAGCGAAGTAGTGCGATGAAGAAAATCTTTTGCCCCAAGTGCGATACGGCAATCCCTCTGAGGAGGGAGCGTATCGAGGAGCTGCAGGCCTCGGGAGAGGATCGCCTCTCGATCATCTGCCCGCAGTGCACGCATCAGCTCAACCTGCGTCTGCGCTTGCCTTCGGCTAAGAGCACGAAGCGACAAGAGCAGCGCACCTCCGTCGGGCATATCATCGTGGTAGAGAATGTCTTCGGCTATAAGCAGCTCTTCCCCCTCTACGTCGGGGTGAATGCTATCGGCCGTCGAAATAAGGATACCGCTACGGATATCCCTGTCATCACCTCCGACCCCAGCATGGACCGCCATCATGCGATCATCAAGGTCACTGAGGGGCGCACGGGGAAGCTCCGCTTCGCTGTGGCAGATGACGATAGCCGTGTGGGGACCTTCCTCGCAGGCGAGCTTCTCGCCCCGAAGGAGTGGCGCTACCTCCAGCCTGGAGACGTGCTCACGCTCGGCGCTACCTCCATCATCTTCAGCGACGAACCCCTCTCCGAAGATCCCACCATCGAGGAGTCGTAGCTTGCGCCTTCCCTCTCCACTCGCGGGGCCAACGAGCTACGCTCACCGCTCTCGTCGTGGTGGACGATTTTTTACGTCTGCATGGTATAGTGGGTTGCTTATGTGCGTATTTTTTGCTTACTTTGCAGACCGATTGTAGAGTCCTCCTGAGGGAGGTGAAGATACAAGTCGCTGATTACGTTAGAAATAACAAACTAAAATATAAGAGTAATGTCAAAGATTTGTCAGATTACAGGTAAGAAAGCCCTGGTCGGCAACAATGTCTCGCACTCCAATCGCAAGACAAAGCGCCGCTTCGAAGTCAACCTGTTTACCAAGAAGTTCTTCTGGCCAGAAGAAGGGTGCTGGATCGTCCTGAAGGTGTCTGCCGCAGGCCTCCGCCTCATCAACAAGATCGGTCTCGATGCCGCTGTGCGTCAGGCTGCAAACAATGGCTACCTAAGTGAAATCAAAGTAAAGTAGTAGGAAGATCATGGCAAAGAAAGCTAAAGGAAACAGAGTACAGGTCATCCTCGAGTGCACCGAGCACAAGGAGAGTGGTATGCCAGGGACGTCCCGCTACATCACGACCAAGAACAGAAAGAATACGACCGAGCGTCTTGAGCTGAGAAAGTACAACCCCATCCTCAAGCGTATGACGGTCCATAAGGAAATCAAGTAATCACGAGGAGACAAGACAATGGCAAAGAAAGCAGTCGCATCATTCAAGAAGGCCGACGGTCGTACCTACTCTAAGGTCATCAAGATGGTCAAGTCCCCTAAGACGGGTGCTTACATCTTCCAGGAAGAGATGGTCCCCAACGAAGCCGTCAAGGAGTTCTTCTCTTAATCGAACGAACTTCGTCGGGTGCTTTGCCCTCGCTATAGAGGTCGCACCCACCGCCGCTACCCGAGTGTAGCACACACCTACAAGAGGCTGCCCCATGCAATGCAAGCGGGCAGCCTCTTATCTTTTCGAGACCTCCGAGTTAACTCCTCTCACCGCGCCTCTATCAGTAGCGGTGCCGACCCTATAAAGCAGAGATCTTCATGTCTACGCAGGCAGAAAAAAACACCGAGCGCATCGAGCGCTTAGCTCACGAGCGCATCCCACGCCTACTCATTCACTATGGTGTCCCAGCTATTGTGGGGACGATGGTCAACGCGCTCTACAGCGTCGTCGACCGCATCTTCATCGGTCAGGGCGTCAGTGAATTTGCTATCACAGGGCTTGCTCTGACCTTCCCTATCCTGATCTTCCTCCAAGCCTTCGGTATGCTTATCGGCGTCGGGGCTTCGTCTCGTGTGTCCATCCTCCTCGGCGAGAACAAGCACGATCAGGCTGAGCGTATCCTGAGTAATGCCCTTCTGCTGACTCTGGTCACGCAGGTGCTGACCTTAGTGCCGGTGATGATCTGGCTCGACGAAATCCTCCGAGCTCTGGGGGCTAACGACCGTACGCTCCCCTTCGCCTACGACTATCTGAAGATCATGATCCCGGGGAATATCTTCTCGACGCTCTGCTTCAGCTTCAATGCGATCATGCGTGCTTCGGGCTATCCCTACAAGGCGATGGTCACGATGCTCATCGGGGCAGGGCTCAATACGCTCCTCGATGCGCTCTTCATCTATGGCTTTGGCTGGGGTATCGAGGGGGCTGCTTGGGCTACGGTGATCGCTATGGCAGTGTCGTCTGCGTTTGTGATGCAGCACTTCCTCAGTAGCAAGAGCGAGGTGCAGTTCCGCCGACGCAATATGCGCCTTTCCTCCGAGCAGATCCTGGCGATCCTCTCTATCGGCATGTCGCCCTTCTTCCTGCAGCTCCTCAGTAGTGGTATCACCTTCCTCATCAACTCCACCCTGGCACGCTATGCAGAGAACCCTCTGATGGCTGACCGCGCGGTGGGGGCTTATGGGATCATCAATAGCGCGGCCCTTGTGGGCTTCATGTTCATGCTCGGTATCGCTCAGGGGATGCAGCCCATCGTGGGCTATAACTACGGAGCCCGTGCGATGGATCGTGTGCGTCTGACCTTCAAGATCTGCTCGATGACGAACTTCGGTATCGGTGCATTCGTGACTATCGTAGCGGTAGTGGCACCAGGCTTGATCGCCTCGCTCTTCACCAGCTCGCCTGAGATGATCGAGGCCTCTGTCCATGCGCTGCGCCTCTGCCTCTATGGCTTTGCCTTCGTAGGCTTCCAGGTCACGGCTACGCAGTTCTTCCAAAGTATTGGCTTCGGGGGTAAGGCGCTTCTCTTGAGTCTCTCGCGTCAGATCCTCTTCCTCCTGCCTGCGCTCTTCCTCTTCCCTCTGCTCTGGGGCTCTACGGGTGTATGGCTCGCTATGCCCTTCTCGGACATCGCTGCAGGGGTGCTGGGGATGATCCTGATGTACTATCAGTTCAAGATCTTCGACCGTAAGTTCTCCTCCGAGGGGCTCTAAGGTCGCATGCCACTTTCCCTTTATACTATGGTTTATTTGTATTCGGTCCTCTGCTGCCTCTTCCTCTTCCCGTACCTCGGGTGGCGCGCAGGGCAAGTGCTGGGGCCACGTCTGCGCCGCGTCTTCTGGGGCTTGCTGGTGCTGATCTTTGTCCTCTTCTCCATCGCGCTCCTCATCCATCGCCGCTTCGAAGCTGACTGGATGAGTGCCGTGATGAATGGTAGCGTGTACATCTTCTTCTCTACGATGTACGCCACGGCCGTCGTCGTCGGGGTGAATATCCTACGCTATATCGATGCGCGCACGCTCAAGCTTTACACTTCGGCTCGCCCCGCGGTAAAGCAGGGGGTGAAGGTCGTCGCCTTCATCGCTACCCTTGCGGTCTTCTTCACGACGATGGTCATCGGCCACCGCAATGTGCGCTACCCGCGCGTCATGTATCAGAAGTACACCGTCAAGCGTCTAGTGCCCGAAGGGGCACAGCCCGAGAAGCGCATGCGTCTGGTCTTCTTCTCCGACCTGCATATCGGCGAGGCGATGACGCCTGACTATATCGCTCGTGCGGTGAAGCTCATCCAAGACCAGCAGCCTGACCTCATCCTCTGCGGTGGGGACTTCATCGATCACCGCGCCGTCTACGCTTATGATCCGCGCGTGATGGCTTCGCTTCGCTCGCTCCATGCGACTCTGGGTGTGTACTATGTCTTGGGGAATCACGAATATCGTGACGATCTGGAGGCCAATATCCGCTGGGTTTCCGAAGTCGGTGGCACGCTCCTTCGCGACAGTATCGCTTTCCCTGGGAATGGCCCGCTTACGCTCATCGGGCGTGATGACTGGGTGAATGGCAACCGAAAGCCCTTCGAGGTCATCGCCAACGAAGCGGATCCCTTGCGTGGGCCCGTTGTGCTCATGGAGCATACGCCCGCCTCGATAGATAGCATCGGCGATAGCCCCGTGGACCTCATCCTCTGTGGCCATACCCATGGTGGACAGATCTGGCCCGGCCAACTGATGGTCTGGTGGCGCTACGGCATGGTCTCGGGTACGCGCCCTGTGGGTGAGCGTGAGGTGTGCATCTCCTCAGGTGTCGGCTCGGCGGGGGCGACCTACCGCGTAGGTACGCGCAGTGAGATCCGCGTCTACGACCTCTACTGGTAGCGGGCTATACCGCTCTATACGAATACAGCCAAGCGCCAGCTCTCTTGTGAGGGCTGGCGCTTGGCTTTCGTCCTTTGTCGGGCCGGCTGCGTAGCTCGGTATATCTCGCTTTGCTATAAGTGTATGCGGTCAGTCTGTATGGCTTCATCGTGGGATCTCTATGGATGGGGTGGTGTGAACCTATATTGGTCGGCGGGCTGACCTATATAGATTCGTCTTGTGACCTATATAGATCGCTGCGTGGACCAATATAGGTCAGCCCGCCGACCAGTATAGGTTGATATTCCCCTCCTCGGCTTCCCCTTTTTCTCAGCCTCGGAGTGAGATGCCACCTTGCACGGTAGAGTAGGGGGGGGTAGCATTGTCTTCTGATTATGTGTCTGGTACTCTTGGTCGGGAAATCGTGTGGGGTGGGTAAGTGTTTGTGAGGTGGTTGATTGTTTCATGAGGTGAAGTTGCCTATATTTGCCCGCCGAAAGCGGAGGTATACGAGCTGGTGTTCGCCATCACGCCTCTGCGAATTTCCCCCAAGTATAGATTATCGATGTAGAAGAGATGAGTAAGGCCGAAATACGCTCAGTTGAAGAGCTGCTGGGCAGAGAGTTGCAGATCCCTCCCTATCAGCGTCCGTATAAGTGGACGAAGAAGAATATCACAGACCTGCTTCTCGACATAGAGACGAGTATCCGCGAGGCGAAAAAGTATAAGGACTTCAAGTATCGCGTAGGTACTGTGATCCTCCATAAGAAGATCGAGGAGGGGAAGCTGACGTATGACATCGTCGATGGACAACAGCGTATTCTCTCATTCCTGCTATTGAAGCTGTGTCTGAGCCCAAACTTTACATGTAGTCTCCTATCTGCCAAGTTCTCCAGCAAGGTCACGCAGAAGAATCTCCATGAGAATTGTCAAGCCATACGGGAGTGGTTCGCCTTCGCTTCTACGGGGATGCGTAAAGACTTCAAGCAGGCTATGAAGAAGCACTTGGAGGTAGTCGTCATTACGGTCGATGAGGTTAGCGAGGCCTTCCAGCTCTTTGACTCGCAGAATAGCCGAGGTCGAGCGCTGTATCCTCATGACTTGCTCAAGGCCTACCACCTTCGGATCATATCGGGGAAGAAGGGGGAGGAGCGTGCTGTCGAGGAGTGGGAGGTAAAAGATCCGAAGGCGATAGCAGAGCTATTTAGGGATTACCTTTTCCCGATTTGGCATTGGGCGAGGAGGCGTAAGTGTGGGGGCTTTACTACTGCAGATATCGATCTTTATAAGGGTGTTGAGCCTGATTCGGAGTACGCATACGCGTACCGAGTGCGTCGGACAGGCGCACGCTATCAGATCACAGAGCCTTTCCCTGCGGGGCGTGACTTCTTCAAGATGGTGCACCACTATATGCAGATGCTGAAAGATCTCAAGCGGGAGATCGCAGTGAACCCAGCTTTGCAGGAGGTGAAAGAGATTCTCATCGCTTCCTCTGGGAGGGATAAGAAGAATACTTTGATAACGTCTGCTGAGGAATTAGACGAGGCTTTAGATCGTCAGCCTGTTGGCTTCCGCCATGCGTGTCGCCTCTTCTTCTGCGCCCTGCTCTGCTACTATGATCGCTTTGGTGTCTTGGATGCACGGGCTGTGAAGAGGCTCTTCACGTGGGCAATGATGCTTCGCGTAAATATGCAGCATCTCGGCTTTGCCTCTATCAATAAATACGCCATCGGGGAGCGTGATCCTCAGAAAGACCAATACACCAATGTGATACCTGTCCTTTCAATGATAGTCTCTGCGCGTAAGCATACGGAGATCTCAGATATATCGCTCAAGGTAGATGTGGAGCCAAGGCAAAGTGATGAGAAATGGGAGAGGCTACGAAAGGGGCTCCGTGCGCTAAATCAATGTGACGCTACTATCATAGAATAAGCGGATGCTATGAATAAGAAAAGAAGAGAGATCGACAGGCTAACGATACTGGCAGGAGCGGGGAAGACGCTCTTCAGCGAGGTGGGTGTGCGCTACGTGATACCACGCTATCAGCGCGCCTATGCGTGGGAGGAGAAGGAGATCGAGCAGCTGATAGATGACATCTGCGATGACAATGATCCTAAGAGGGATTACTACATCGGTTCGCTCATAGTCGCTCGTCGGAAGGCGGATGACGGGGTGGAGTATGAGGTCATCGATGGTCAGCAGCGCCTGACTACGATCTACCTGCTACTGCAGTGCTTGCTGGATGAGGGCTACTTCTCGCGAGGGGAGGTAAGCGTAGGGGAGGCGTTGTCGTTTGACTGCCGCTCTAAGTCGAACTGTACGCTGGCTTATATCCGGAGTGATGCTCAGAAGTCTGAGGGCAAAGAGGAGCTGCTGGATCAGTCCATCCTTCTGGCGGTTGATATCATTAAAAAGAAGTTGGCGAGGGAGTTTGGTGATAGGGTGAAGGATCAAAAGAAGTTTGTCGATCGCCTAAAGCATGTGGTGCTCTACCGCATTGAGGTCCCCGAGCATACTGATCTCAATCGCTACTTCGAGATCATGAATACCCGAGGCGAGCAGCTGGAGCAGCATGATATTCTCAAGGCTCGCTTGATGAATTACCTGGATGACGCATGTGAGCGTGAGGCCTTCGCTCGTATTTGGGAGGCTTGTAGCGATATGACGGGCTACGTCCAGATGCACTTTTCTGTAGAGGATCGGGAGAAGCTCTTCGTAGAGCAGTGGTCTTCTCTTTCCTCAGAGGATGCTCTTAGGGAGCTTTGTAGAGGCAAGAGACGGAGTGAAGGCAAGTCGGATGGGCTGGATATTACTGAGATCATTGACTCTAAATACAAGGAGGAGGACGAGGATGGTACTCAGGAGGAGCGTGATGCCGAGGCTCGTTTCGAGAGTATTATAGACTTTCCATACTTCCTGCTGCATGTGCTCAGGGTCTTCTGCCGTGTCAAAAGGCTGTCTATGGATGGTGCTGAGGAGCTTGGTAGTCTGCTTGATGACAAGTGCTTGCTTGCAGACTACAATAAGGTGATCGCTTGTGGTCAAATGGATGGTAGGCCTATCAAGGAGAATAAGGGTGGCTTCGCTCGTGAGTTTATTCAGTTCTTGCTGCGTTCACGCTTCCTGTTTGATAAGTTCATCATCAAGCGTGAGCGTGTCGAGGGTGATCAGGAGGGGAGTTGGAGTCTGAAGGAGCTACGTGCCCCTAATAAGAAGCCTTACTATGCGAATACGGAGTTTGGCTACTACAGAGAGAGGGGAAAGGAGCAGAAGTCTTTGGAGCGGAATAGAGAATGTCTAATGATCCAGTCTGCCCTTCGTGTATCGTACACCTCGCCCAAGGTTATGCACTGGGTGACGCGGTTGTTGGAGTGCTTGTTCGATGCTAAGCTTAAGCTACCCAAGTTGTCTGATAGGGCGGAGCGTATAGCTGCAGAGGCTGTGGCAGAGGGCTTCTTTGAGAAGACGCTTGAGGAAATGGGAGCGTATGACCTTCAGGAATATAAGTCGGAGGACTATGCCTTTGGGGTGGGGACTCCGCACATTGTCTTCAACTACTTAGACTACTTGCTGTGGAAGAAGGCAAAGAAGACGTACAAGGACTTTGTATTTGAGTTTCGCAATTCTGTCGAGCACTGGTATCCACAGCATCCCTCCGATGGTAGCATTGAGCCATGGGATGAAAGAGATGTCTTCGGGAACCTGTGCATCATCTCTCGAAGCGTCAATTCCAAGTTCTCCAATCTCTCGCCAGCATCGAAGATGGATACCTATAGGGGTATGGTGCAGAAGGGTAGCCTGAAGCTCCGAAAGATGGGGGAGATAATAGATAAGTTGCGTAAGACAGAAAAGCCTGGAGTGGCGGCGAAGCTGTGGAGGCAGTCAAAGTGCGCCAAGCATGAGGAGAAGATGATCAGCTTACTCTGTGAGGCTGTGCAGGAAGCCATAGAAGAGGAATAGGCTATAGGGTTCTCCGCTTTTCGCGCACGCACCTTGTGATAGTAGTATGCGCTGTTAGTTCGCCACCCTCGGGAGAGAACCCCGAGGGTGGCGTTGTTCTTTAGTCTTGCTTCTGCGGGGGAGGAGTGCAAATAACTATTGGTGTGGGGTGCAAACGAGTAGTGGTATGCGGTGCGAACGACTATTGGATTGCAGTGAAACGAATAGTGGTACGAGGTGTCATCCACTACTCGTTTGCACTCATACCACTATTTGGTTTGGAGGCTCAGCCTATTAGGTCGCTGCTCCGCGTAGGGGTAAAAGTTGCGGACGAGTGGTAGATAAGTTGGGACTACGTACGTGGACGATAAATCTACGTACGAGGATATTTGGATTTGCGTGCCTGGTCTTTAAGACTACGTGCATAGATAGAAGAATACCACTACGGGAAGGAGCATTTTTCTTTGCGAGAACAGCACTTTTCCCTCCGCTGGATAGGAGGAATGTTTGCGATAAGGCGAAGGGCTTGATCGGTCACTTCGGAGAGGTATATCGTGGGGCTGAGCGTGCGATGCCTTAGCATAATAAATAGAGGGCGGGACTTGCGGCAAGAGGCTCCATATAGTGGTTGCTTCTACGGGCTTGTAGAGAGGGGAGTTTCTTTCGGGAGGGAAGGCGATGGCAGGTAGTAGGCGGGCGTCGCTTGGGTGAAGGCTTGCGAAGGATTAGCGGGTGAGGTAGAGGGTTTTATCTCCTTTGCGGTAGGTGGAGCGTGTGGTGACGAAGGTTGCGCTTCTGTTGTGACGGAGGGGGTGGATTATACCTCGGATAGGGGGTGTCTTAAGGCTGTGCTGAGTTGATGCGATATGCTTATGCTTGTGTGAGTTGCAAGTGTGGCAAATAGTTTGTAAATTTGCATGCTTTTTATGCGCCGATATGCTCCTTTCTGAGGGGCGCTTGGTCGTAGAGAAGGCACTAAGCAGTATGTTTAAATATTGTCCGGGACGTCCGGATCAATTTAATTCTCAATTTAATGACAGATCCTATTGCAGATTATCTGACGCGCCTGCGTAATGCAGTGAAGGCTGGCCATCGTGTGGTCGAGATCCCCGCGTCTAATCTAAAGAAAGAGATCACGAAGATCCTCTTCGACAAGGGGTACATCCTCAACTTTAAGTTCGTCGAAGATGGCCCTCAGGGGAGCATCAAGGTGGCTCTGAAGTACGACCGCTCGGGTCGTGTGAATGCCCTCAAGGCCCTGAAGCGCGTCTCTCGCCCAGGTCTTCGTAAGTATGTCGGCTATCGTGAGATGCCCCGCGTACTCAATGGTCTCGGTATCGCTATCCTCTCTACTTCGAAGGGTGTCATGACCGATAAGGAAGCTTCGCAGCTCAAGGTAGGTGGCGAAGTGCTATGTTACATCTACTAAAGCAAGGAGGTACAAACTATGTCAAGAATAGGTAAGCACCCCATTAGCATCCCTGCTGGCGTAACGGTGTCCGTGAAGGATGGTGTCGTCACTGTAAAGGGCGCTAAGGGCGAACTCACTCAGAGCGTAGATGCTCGTATCGAAGTAGCCGTAGAAGATGCTCAGGTCGTCGTCCGTCGCGGTAGCGATGATCGCCAGGAGCGCTCACTGCACGGCCTCTATCGTGCCCTCATCAACAACATGATCGTCGGTGTCTCCGAAGGTTTCACCAAGACGCTTGAGCTGGTCGGTGTCGGTTATCGTGCATCCAACCAGGGTCAGATCCTCGAGCTTAGCCTCGGCTTCACGCACAACATCTTCCTCCAGCTCCCTAAGGAAATCAACCTGGAGACGAAGACTGAGCGTAACAAGAACCCCCTGATCATCCTCTCTTCTGCTGACAAGCAGCTGCTGGGTCAGGTGTGCTCTAAGATCCGCTCCTTCCGTATGCCAGAGCCTTATAAGGGTAAGGGTATTCGCTTCGAAGGTGAGGTCATCCGCCGTAAGTCGGGTAAGTCAGCTGGTAAGTAACCGCTTAAAACACGTATAAAGCAATCATGTTGAAGAAAGAAATAAGAAGACAGAAGATCAAGACGCGTGTACGTGCCAAGATCAGCGGTACGGCAGAGCGTCCTCGCCTGACGGTATTCCGAAGCAACAAGCAGATCTATGCTCAGGTGATCAACGACGTCGATGGCGTCACGATCGCAAGTGCCTCTTCCCTCAAGCTCAATGCTGAAGGTACGAAGAAGGAGATCGCAGCACTCGTAGGTACGGAGGTAGCTAAGGCTGCCCAGGCCGCAGGTGTATCCACCGTAGTATTTGACCGTAATGGCTACCTCTACCACGGCCGTGTGAAGGAGCTCGCTGATGCTGCACGTGCGGCAGGTCTTAACTTTTAATACTGTCTATCGCAATGTCAGATAATCGCACAAAGACAAACCGAGATACCGAGCAGAAGGATAAGCTCGTAGAGCGCCTCGTGGCCATCAACCGCGTAACTAAGGTTACCAAGGGTGGTCGTACCTTCACCTTCGCAGCTATCGTCGTCGTCGGTGACGAAGAAGGCCGTATCGGCTTCGGCCTGGGTAAGGCTGGTGAAGTATCCGCAGCTATCCAGAAGGGTGGTGCTGCTGCTCGCCGCAACCTCAAGCAGATCCCCCTCCACAAGGGTACGATCCCTCACGAACAGTCCGCATCCTTCGGTGGTGCTCGCGTCTTCCTCAAGCCTGCTTCTGCCGGTACCGGGGTTAAGGCTGGGGGTGCTATGCGTGCCGTCCTGGAAAGTGTCGGCGTAACGGACGTCCTCGCTAAGAGCAAGGGTTCGTCTAACCCTCACAACCTCGTCAAGGCTACGATCGAAGCTCTCTGTCAGATGCGCTCGCCTCTGATGGTCGCTCGTCAGCGTGGCATCTCTGTCGAAAAGGTCTTCAAGGGCTAATCATCATCCATAGACTCTAAGTACAATGTCAACGATAAAGATCCAGCAAGTACGTAGCCAGATCAAGAGCCCCAAGACTCAGAAGCTCACGCTTCAGGCACTTGGTCTGAAGAAGCTCAACCAGACGGTCGAGCACAAGGACAATCCCCAGATCCGCGGGATGGTCGAGAAGGTAAAGCACCTGGTGCGCATCGTAGAGTAATCACCCTATAAAGAAAGACAGAAGAAAAATGGATTTATCAAGTTTGAAGCCCGCAGCGGGCTCCGTCAAGACGCGTAAGCGCATCGGTCGTGGTCCTGGTTCTGGTCTCGGGGGTACTTCTACTCGTGGTCACAAGGGGGCTAAGAGCCGCTCGGGTTATTCAAAGAAGATCGGCTTCGAAGGTGGTCAGATGCCTATCCAGCGTCGTCTGCCTAAGTTCGGCTTCAAGAATATCAACCGCGTTGAATATGCACCTGTCAACCTCTCCACGCTGCAGAGCCTGGCAGAAGCTAAGAGCCTGACTCGCATCGCTAAGGCAGACCTCATCGAGGCTGGCCTGGTCGGCAAGAACGACCTCGTCAAGATCCTCGGTAACGGTACGCTCAGCCTGAAGCTCGAGGTCGAGGCTAACGCCTTCTCCAAGTCCGCAGAAGCAGCTATCATCGCACAGGGAGGTAGTGCAGTAAAACTCTAATAGCTCATGCGCTTAATAGAGACACTGAAAAACATATGGAAGGTAGAGGAGCTGCGTCAGCGGATCCTCACCACCTTGTTTTTCGTCCTGATCTATCGCCTGGGATCGTACATCGTCATCCCAGGGATCGATCCTAACCAGCTCAGCGCCCTGCACAAGCAGACAAGCGAAGGTCTGATGGCACTCCTTGATATGTTCTCAGGGGGAGCATTCTCTAATGCTTCGATCTTCGCTATGGGGATCATGCCTTATATCTCCGCGTCTATCGTGATGCAGCTCGCCGCTATCGCTGTGCCTTCTATCCAGAAGCTACAGCAGGAAGGGGAGAGCGGGCGCCGCAAGATCGACCAGTGGACACGCTATCTAACCGTCGTCCTGCTGCTCGTCCAGGGTTCGGCCTATCTGGTCAACCTGAACATGCAGCTGCGCCAAGCAGGGGGCTCACTGCCCGAAGGACTGTGGTTCGATATCTATGCGATCGTCGTCATGGCTGCAGGCAGTATGTTCGTCCTTTGGCTTGGTGAGCGTATCACAGACAAGGGTCTTGGCAACGGTGTATCTCTGATCATCATGATCGGTATCATCGCCCGCCTCCCAGGAGCTGTGCTCGCCGAATGGGGGACGCGCGCCTCTGGCGGTGCTGGGGGGCTCGTGTGGTTCCTCTTCGAGATCGTCTTCTTGCTCGCCGTCATGGCCGGTGCTATCCTGCTCGTCCAGGGTACGCGTCGTGTGCCCGTACAGTACGCTAAGCGCGTCGTCGGGAACAAGCAGTACGGAGGCGCTCGCCAGTACATCCCACTGAAGGTCAATGCCGCTAACGTCATGCCGATCATCTTCGCGCAGACGATCATGATGCTCCCTATCACGCTCCTCAGCTGGGCACAGGGTGACAGTGCCAATGGCTTCGTACAGGCCTTTATGGACAATACGGGTATTTGGTACAACCTGGTCTTCGCGATCCTCATCCTCCTCTTCACCTACTTCTACACAGCGATCACGATCAACCCTGCGCAGATGGCCAATGACCTGAAGCGTAACAATGGGTTCATCCCCGGTGTGAAGCCTGGCAAGGCTACGAAGGACTACCTCGATGCGATCATGGACCGCATCACCCTCCCCGGTGCCTTCTTCCTCGCTATCGTGGCTATCATGCCTGCCTTCGCTCGTGTCATCGGTATCTCTGGGGGATTCGCTCAGTTCTTCGGTGGTACGTCACTGCTGATCCTTGTCGGGGTCGTCCTCGACACGCTCCAGCAGATCGAGAGCCACCTCTTGATGCGCCACTACGATGGTCTGCTCAAGAGTGGTCGTATCAAGGGACGTACCGGCTCTGTAGCTGCTTACTAAGATGATCTACTTAAAGACAGACGAAGAGATCGAACTCATGCGCGCGGCCAACCTCTTAGTAGGCCGTACGCTCGCCGAGGTCGCTAAGATCATAGCTCCTGGGGTCTCGACCCTGCAGCTGGACAAGCGCGCTGAGGAGTTCATCCGTGACAACGGTGCGACTCCCGCATTCCTCGGCTACAATGGCTTCCCTGGGAGTCTCTGCACCTCGGTCAATGACCATGTGGTGCACGGGATCCCTTCCTCGAAGGTCGTACTCAAGGACGGTGACATCGTCTCCGTCGACTGCGGCACGAAGCTCGCAGGCTTCACTGGGGACTCCGCCTACACGTTCGCTGTAGGTGAGGTAGCTCCCGAGACTCTCGCCCTCCTTCGCACGACGAAGGAATCCCTCTACATCGGCATCGAGCATGCTGTAGCGGGGAAGCGCGTCGGTGATATCGGCGCTGCGGTCCAGCAGTATTGTGAAGCACGTGGCTATCATATCGTCCGCGAACTTGAAGGCCACGGGATCGGGAAGAACATGCATGAGGAGCCAGGTGTGCCCAACTTCGGGCGCCGTGGCACGGGGCCTGAGCTCCGCTCTGGGATGTGCATCTGCATCGAGCCAATGGTGAACATGGGCTCGAAGAATGTCATCTTCGATCGCGATGGCTGGACCGTCCGTACTAAGACGGGCAAGCCTTCAGCCCACTTCGAGCACTGCGTCGCTATCCGCGATGGCAAGGCCGATATCCTCTCTTCGTTTGACTTTATCAAGGAAGTCTTGGTAGACAGAGAGTTTTAATCTCGCAACCACAGTATATGCCGAAGCAAGCAGCAATAGAACTCGACGGTGTCATCCTCGAAGCGCTCTCGAACGCAATGTTCAAGGTCGAGCTCGAGAACGGACACGTCATCACCGCCCACATCTCTGGGAAGATGCGTATGCACTACATCAAGATCCTCCCAGGTGACAAGGTCAAGGTAGAGATGTCTCCCTACGACTTGACTAAGGGGCGTATATCATTCAGATATAAATAACCCTATATAGATATGAAAGTAAGAGCATCACTCAAGAAGCGCACCGCCGACTGCAAGATCGTTCGTCGCAAGGGGCGTCTGTACGTAATCAACAAGAAGAACCCCAAGTTCAAGCAACGCCAGGGGTAGTCTCTAACCATCGGACTATATTTTAACGAACTAAGATAAGTATGGCTATCAGAATTGTTGGCGTCGACTTGCCACAAAACAAACGAGGAGAAATTGCCTTGACTTACATCTTCGGGATCGGTCGTAGCAGCGCTACCAAGATCCTCGATAAGGCTGGGGTCGATCGCAATATCAAGGTAAAGGACTGGACCGATGACCAGGCTGCCGCTATCCGTGAGGTGATCGGTGCCGAGTACAAGGTCGAAGGGGATCTGCGCTCCGAAGTCCAGCTCAACATCAAGCGACTGATGGACATCGGTTGCTACCGTGGTGTCCGCCACCGTATCGGTCTGCCTCTACGCGGTCAGAGTACGAAGAACAATGCTCGTACTCGTAAGGGTAAGAAGAAGACTGTCGCAAATAAGAAGAAAGCTACTAAGTAATAGAGATTGATATGGCAAAGAAAGTAGTCGCAAAGAAGAAGGTCGTCAAGATCGACGCTGTGGGCCAGGCTCACATCCACTCTTCTTTTAATAACATCATCATCTCTCTGACCAACAACGACGGTCAGGTCATCAGCTGGTCTTCGGCTGGTAAGATGGGATTCCGTAGCTCTAAGAAGAACACCCCTTACGCTGCTCAGATGGCGGCCCAGGATTGCGCTAAGGTCGCTTACGACCTCGGTCTGCGCAAGGTCAAGGTCTTCGTCAAGGGTCCAGGTAACGGCCGTGAGTCTGCTATCCGCACCATCCATGGCGCTGGTATCGAAGTCACTGAGATCGTCGACGTGACCCCAATGCCACACAATGGCTGCCGTCCTCCTAAGCGTCGTCGCGTCTAATCCCTGACTTCGCTTCAGATCACAGAGTAGTTTCATAAAGATCGCAGTACACTCCCAGAGACGCTCCGCTCACTGTGCTCCCTCCATCGGGCACCAGGGTGCGAGCGAACGCTAAGAGTCCTGAGCTAAGCAAGGCGCCGAGGTAGACGACGAGTGAAAGATTGGCTATACTTTCATATATCTATCCTCTCCTCATAACCGGTCGCGGCTGCACTCCGCCTCCCTCCCGCCACCCGCTGCTCTTTGCCTCCAGCGTTGCCTCTCCCCGAGAGGTCGCTCGTACTGCTTCAACAATAGAAGACAATGGCAAGATATACAGGTCCAAAATCAAAGATCGCCCGTAAGCTTGGCGCACCTATCTTCGGTGCCGACAAGGTACTCTCCAAGAAGAACTATCCTCCTGGACAGCACGGCAACAACCGCCGTCGTAAGACGAGCGAATATGGCATCCAGCTCAAGGAAAAGCAGAAGGCTAAGTACACCTATGGCGTACTCGAGCGTCAGTTCCGCAACCTCTTCGAAAAGGCTCAGCGCACGAAGGGCGTCACGGGTGAAGTGCTTCTCCAGCTCCTGGAAAGCCGCCTCGACAACGTCGTCTATCGCCTCGGCATCGCTAAGACGCGTGCAGCTGCTCGTCAGCTCGTCTCGCACCGTCACATCACCGTCGATGGTCAGGTAGTCAACATCCCTTCTTACACCCTCAAGCCCGGCCAGGTCGTCGGCGTCCGTGAGAAGGCGAAGAGCTTAGAGGTCATCACCGACTCTCTGGCTGGTCGTAGCCACAGCAGCTACAGCTGGCTCGAGTGGAATCAGGCTTCTCTCTCCGGTAAGTTCCTCAGCGCTCCTCAGCGTGAAGACATCCCCGAAGAGATCAAGGAGCAGCTGATCGTCGAACTATACTCTAAGTAATAATCCCTATTATCTCACTCACATGGCAATATTAGCATTTCAGAAGCCCGAAAACGTCCTCATGATGGATGCGACGGACTCGTACGCTAAGTTCGAGTTCCGCCCTCTTGAGCCGGGATATGGTACCACTGTCGGTAATGCCCTGCGTCGTATACTCCTTTCTTCACTCGAAGGCTACGCCATCTCGACCATCAAGATCGAAGGTGTCAATCATGAATTTGCTACTATTCCGGGTGTCTTGGAGGATGTAACTAACATCATTCTCAACCTGAAGCAAGTCCGCTTCCGTGCCCTCGTCCAGGACGCTACTGAGGAGACCGTCAGCCTGACGATCTCTGGTCAGCAGCAGTTCCTCGCTGGCGAGCTCAACGGCAAGCTTACTTCCTTCGAAGTCCTCAATCCCGAGCTGGTCATCTGCCACATCGATGAGGCGTATACCCTTACTATCGAGCTCTCCATCAACAAGGGGCGTGGTTACATCCCCGCTGATGAGAAGCTGGTCGACACGGCTCAGGAGAATGAGCTGCAGACGATCGCTATCGACTCGATCTATACGCCTATCCGTAATGTCAAGTACTTCACGGAGAACTATCGTGTAGAGCAGAAGACTGACTACGAGAAGCTGACCCTCGAGATCACCACTGACGGGAGCATTCATCCCCAGCAGGCTCTCAAGGACGCAGCAGCTATCCTCATCGAGCACTTCAGCCTCTTCATCTCTGACCCTGTCGAGGTAGAAGAGAATGCAGTCATCGAGGAAGGCGACGAGGAGGTACTGGACATGCAGGAGATCGATCGCGTATCTCAGCTGCTCCGTACTGATCTCAAGGATCTCGATCTCTCCGTCCGTGCGCAGAACTGCCTCCGCTCCGGCAACGTATTCCGTCTGGCCGACCTCGTCGTCCTCGACGCTGATACGCTCAGCAAGTTCCGCAACTTCGGTAAGAAGTCTATGGACGAGCTCAACGAGCTGATGGAGCGACTCGGACTCACCTTCGGGATGGATGTTAGCAAGTACAATTTAGATAATGACTAAGTAGAAAGATGAGACATAATAAGAAATTCAATCATCTCGGTCGTAAGAAGGCGCACCGCGAGGCTATGCTTTCCAACATGGCTGCATCGCTCATCCTGCACAAGCGCATCTTCACCACGGTCGCTAAGGCTAAGGCTCTTCGCGTATACGTCGAGCCCCTGCTGACCCGCGCTAAGGAAGACTCCACGCACGCACGTCGTATCGTCTTCGCTGAGCTGCAGAATAAGTTTGCTGTCAAGGAACTCTTCGGCTCCGTTGCTGAGAAGATCGCTGACCGTCCCGGTGGCTACACCCGTATCCTCAAGACGGGTAACCGCCTCGGTGACAACGCTGCTGTCTGCTTCATCGAACTCGTAGACTTCAACGAGAACATGCTCAAGGAAAAGGCTGAAAAGAAGGCTGCTCCTAAGACGCGTCGTTCACGTCGCTCTACGAAGGCTACGGCTGAAGCTCCTGCTGCTGAAAGCGCAGAATAGTAGCTCTCCCCCCTTCGATATTCTATCGGCTAGTGCCCGCTGTGACTTCGGTCGCAGCGGGCACTTTTGCGTTCGCGCATCAGGCTCTCCTTCTTGGCGGGCTGAGATAGAGTGTCTCTCGGGAGGGGCAAAAGTGACCACTACTGGTCGCCGATCGGATCAGTACTGGTCACTTCAGTAAGCAGTACTGCTCACCACCACTTACCAGTACTGGTCAGGACGCCGACCAGTACTGGTTGCTTTTTCCTTCAGCAGTGCATCTCTATCAGATGCACTGCTGAAGGGGGGCTTTGTATGGGGCGTGTCGGAGGAGGAATAGTGGGGGAGGGTCAAAGCAATAGTCGTTTGCGTTCATCCCACTATTGGTACCATATGCGGACCAATAGTGGAATGCAGGTGAAACCTATAGTGGTCTGCACGTGAACCTATATTGCTTCGCAGACGAACCACTATTGGTCGCGCGCGTGACCTATATAGGTCGGAGCAGTGATCTATATAGGTCGTCACACCCTTCTCACGGAGAGGTGGGGTAGCGGACGGTGAGGAGGGAGCTTCAGCGACGCCTTTTTCCCTCCTGCCCCTTGGGTGGGGGAGGCGGTCGTCGGGGGTGAATCGTCGTACGGTGGCCCTGTACCTTGCTCATATGTAAAATATCATTTATATTTGCTCATTAAAATCCCTCTACTGGGATAATCCCTAAAAAGAGAAGGATAAAAACCGCCTCCCATCATTTCACCATTTACACATCCCCTTTCCCTTATGACCACCACTCCCGAAGCCTACGTACATCTCAGTACAGACAAAACAACCCTCACCTTCTATTACGACACCCTCCGTACCGATCGCAACGGAACAACGTGGGGAATAAGGGATTGGGATGCCTTTTTCTCCTGCCCTGCTTGGGCTGGTGATTTTAACCCTCGCAGTACCACCGTTCTCACAGCTGTCTTTGATGCTTCGTTCCGTGATTTTCGCCCCACCACCACGGAAGGATGGTTTTACGAGCTCAACTTACTTGAAAGGATAGAAGGATTGGAACACCTCAATACCTCGCAGGTGACGTCTATGAGCGGTCTGTTCTGGGGTTGCGGATCTTTGACTTCGCTTGACCTCTCCCGCTTTGACACTTCAAAGGTGACGTCTATGAGCGGTCTGTTCTCTGGTTGCGGATCTTTGACTTCTCTTGACCTCACCTGCTTTGACACTTCAAAGGTGACGGATATGGGGTGGATGTTCGAAGGTTGCGGATCTTTGACTTCTCTTGACCTCTCCCGCTTTGACACTTCTCAGGTGACGTCTATGAGCGGTCTGTTCTCTGGTTGCGGATCTTTGACTTCTCTTGACCTCACCTGCTTTGACACTTCAAAGGTGACGGATATGAGGGGGATGTTCGAAGGTTGCGGATCTTTGACTTCTCTTGACCTCACCCGCTTTGACACTTCTCAGGTGACGGATATGGAGGGGATGTTCTCTGGTTGCGGATCTTTGACTTCTCTTGACCTCACCTGCTTTGACACTTCAAAGGTGACGGATATGAGGGGGATGTTCGAAGGTTGCGGATCTTTGACTTCTCTCGATCTCTCCAGCTTTGACACTTCAAAGGTGACGGATATGGAGGAGATGTTCTCTGGTTGCGAATCATTGACAGCTCTCGATCTCTCCAGCTTTGACACTTCAGAGGTGTCGTATATGAGGGGGATGTTCTATAGTTGCAAATCATTGACAGCCCTCGATCTCTCCAGCTTTGACACTTCAAAGGTGACGGATATGAGGGGGATGTTCTATAGTTGCGAATCTTTGACCACAATTTATTGCAACTCATCATGGAGTGACAGACTCTCAGATGATATGTTCTCAGGCTGCAATTCTCTTAGAGGTGCGGCGACTAATGTCGGAAATAGTTACGACGTAAGCATGGCAAATCCCGAAACGGGATATTTCACCAAGAAAGTGTTGTCGTAAAAGGATGAGGCTTATGTACATCTCAGCGCTGATAAGAAAACACTGACGTTCTATTTCGATAGGGCGCGAAATGTACGGAGATGTTGTGCATGGCTCTCTAACGAGGTGGCATCGAAGACACCACCTTCAACACAGCAAAGGTGGTCGACGACGACCCCCTACGCTCAAATCTTCCCCATCCTCACTGGCTATGATGAGCTCGCCAACTACCTGTCCCCCTTTATGAGCCCGTTGCAGTCGGAGCCGTGACCTATATAGGTTGACACACCCTTCTCGCGGAGAGGTGGGGTAGCGGACGATGAGGAGGGAGCTTAATCGACGCCTTTTTCCTCCTGTCCCTTGGGCGCGGGAGGCGGTCGTCGGGGGTGAATCGTCGTACGTGTTGCGTGATAAGGCCTTGTGATTGCGCGCTTTTTTGTACCTTTGCGACGCTTTGCGTAATCTCTGTCAGGAATATATGAATAAGTGTGGCCTGTTATATTGCGTTTAGTGTAGTACTAATCAAATAAGCTAAAGGACAAACAATGGACTTTATTAAGATCGTCAACGAAGCTTTCGCTACTGGTAAGAGCCACCCCGCCTTCCGTAGTGGTGACACTATCACCGTTGACTACCGCATCAGCGAAGGGGGTAAGGAGCGTATCCAGCGCTATCGTGGCGTCGTCATCCGCATCAGCGGTCACGGTGACAAGAAGCGTTTCACGGTTCGTAAGATCAGCGAAGGTGTAGGCGTAGAGCGTATCTTCACGATCGAAAGCCCCTTCATCGAAAAGATTACTGTCGAGAAGTTCGGTAAGGTACGTCGCGCTAAGCTCTACTACCTCCGTGCCCTCACCGGTAAGAAGGCGCGCATCAAGGAGCGCCGCTATGTCGCTGAGAAGTAAGAAGACCTTGGGGATATCTTCCGCTTCACGGCGGATGGGTGCCCCCAGCCTTCATGCCAAGCATACAGCCCCATCGCCGACACGCTCGGTGATGGGGCTGATGCTTGCTTATTCCCTCGGGGGATAGCCAGTTTATATCTATATAGATGTTGATGAAAAGAATTTCCACTTCACTTGCCCTCATGGCTCTTGCCGTGGCTTTCGCTTCGTGTGATGACCCCATCACGCGCAAGGAGCGCAGCCTCATCGATCGCCAGTACAAGGAGGGCGTACTCACCGCCAGCCAGAGCTTTGACTTCACGCGCTGGATCGATGTGAGCAAGGGCGCCTATCGTCTGCCCGCTATCAGTGCTGACGAAGACGCTAAGAATACCTATTGGGCCTCGGCCAGCAATCAGGGCTACACCCTGCTCGCCTCTTCGCCTACGGACTATCCCGTCGTGCCACTTGAGGAGAATGGAGCCGCTCATGGCGCCATCATCCGCTCGATCAAGGGCTTCTACTTCTTCGGTATCGGGACGAAGGTCATTGCGGGTGCCCTCTATACGGGTCAGGTCGATGCGCGCAATCTCGTGGGGAAGCCCCTTGAGTCGACGCTCTTCGGCCAGCCTTACTCCAGCGGTATCCCCGAGATCGTGGACTTCACCTATCAGTACAAGGCGGGGGAGAAGGTCATCCATGGGCAGGATAAGAAGGTCGAGCTTCCCAGCGAAGACCGCGCTGCTGTCTCGGCTGTCTTCTACGAAGTCACCGACGATGATAGCTACCTCAATGGCGTGACGCTGCAGACGGACGCGCGTATCGTAGCGAAGGGCTACGTCGAGCTGGAGCCTACGACTCCCGCTGACACGTGGCAGACCTATCGCCTGCGCCTCACACCCGTCGACGAAGCACGCTACGAAGCCGTGGACTTCACGACGAAGAAGTATCGTCTGGCTCTGGTCTTCTCCTCGAGCTTCCGTGGTGCCGAGTACATCGGTGCTGTGGGTAGCGAGCTACGACTGCGCGAGGTCAAGCTCCAGGACCGCATTAAGCCCCATCATTAATCCTGCCGTATGAAGATGATTCGAACGCTCCTCCTCAGCCTCTCTCTTGGCCTCCTCGCACTCCCCGCTCGCGCCGCTGAGACGGGTGACGAGCAGCCCTCACGCCTCGGTGTAGGCGTGCACCTCGGCTTCAACATCGGTGGTGCTCTGCCTCCCTCCGTACCCAAGCCCGTCAAGAAGGTCACGGCCTTCATGCCCGGGGGGACACCCAACGTGGGGCTGGACCTCTCTTACCGCCTCACACCTGCAACCCCCTTCTCCCTCCTCCTCGGGGTGGAGTACGATATCCGTAGCTTTAGCACCACCGTCCAAGCCGAAGATATGCCCATCCGCTATCAGAGTGAGGACTTCAAGGAGCAGCACTACACGGGCTACCAGCGTGTCGAGATGGATACGCGCTACGTCGTGGTGCCCGTGGGGGTGAGCTACGCTCTGCCCAATAGCTCCTTCCGCCTCATGGCTGGGGGCTATTATGCTCACGCGCTCAAGCGTAAGTTCACCGCTAAGCTTGATGGTGACGGCCTCATGGATGGTCGTGTCTATCAGGAGGGTGCGGTGCTTGCCTTCAGCCTCGGGGACTTCCTCGTGCGCAATGACGTCGGTGTGCGCTTCGGTGCAGACTATCAGATCGACCCGCACTGGGGGCTTACAGCGCGTATGAACGTAGGCCTGCCGAAGATCTTTGATAAGAGCTTCGAGGTTATGCCTTACTCGCTGCGCCACGTCTTCCTCAACCTCGGCGTCAGCTACCGCATCAATCGATAGCCCCGCTGCGAGCGATATCCGCTAATACACTCCGCCCCGCTATGTCTCACCAACGAGTGAGCATAGCGGGGCGGAGTGCTTTTGGGGGGATAGGGGAGGGCTACTGCAGTAGACGAATCTTCTCCTCGAGGCGCTGTAGCTCGTTGCGCAGGCGGGCGGCATCGACGAAGTTGAGTTCCTTCGCGGCGGCCATCATCTCGCTGCGCTTCGTCTCGGCGAGCTCGCGGAGCTGGTCGAGCGATAGGAACTGCTCGATGGGGTCTTCGACAGCAGCCTCGGGCGAAGCCTCGATGTAGGGAATGGCTTCGTCGGCACCCTTCTTGTCGGGGAAGGCAGAGGAGCTATTCTTGACGATCTGCTGGGGTGTGATGCCGTTGGCCTCGTTGTAAGCGATCTGCTTGGCACGGCGGCGGGCGGTCTCGTCCATCGTCAGGCGCATACTCTCGGTGATGTGGTCGGCGTAGAAGATGACACGGCCGTTGACGTTTCGCGCGGCACGCCCTGCCGTCTGCGTGAGCGAGCGGTGGCTACGCAGGAAGCCTTCCTTGTCGGCATCGAGGACGGCGACGAGGGCTACCTCGGGTAGGTCAAGACCTTCACGCAGGAGGTTCACACCGATGAGCACGTCATAGACGCCCTTACGCAGGTCCTCCATGATCTGCACACGTGTCAGCGTGTCGACGTCGCTATGGATGTAGCTACATGAGACGCCGTGCTTGATGAGGTACTCGGAGAGCTCCTCGGCCATGCGCTTGGTGAGCGTAGTGACGAGCACGCGCTCACCTCGCTCGATGGAGATCTGTATCTCATGCTCGAGATCATCGACCTGATGAAGTGTGGGGCGTACCTCAATAGGCGGATCGAGAAGGCCCGTGGGGCGGATGAGCTGCTCGACGACGACACCTTCACTCTTGGTGAGCTCGTATTCGGCGGGCGTCGCGCTGATATAGAGGATGCGTGGGGTGAGGTCGTCGAACTCCTCGAACTTCAGCGGTCTATTGTCCAGCGCAGCGGGCAGGCGGAAGCCGTACTCCACGAGGCTCGTCTTACGCGAGCGGTCACCACCATACATCGCATGGATCTGTGGCACGGTCACGTGGCTCTCGTCGATGATGAGGAGGAAGTCATTCGGGAAGTAGTCGAGGAGGCAAAAGGGGCGCTCACCAGGCTGGCGACCATCGAAGTAGCGGGAGTAGTTCTCGATCCCCGAGCAGTAGCCCAGCTCGCGGATCATCTCCAGATCATAGGTGGTACGCTCGTAGAGGCGCTTGGCTTCGAAGGCACGGCCTTCTTCCTCCAGCTCCTGCACGCGCTGACCGAGGTCGACGTCGATCTGCCCGACGGCGGAGTTGACCTGCTCCTGCGTCGTGACGAAGAGGTTGGCAGGGTGGACGACGAGGCGCGTCATCGGCCCGTATTCTCTACCGCTCTGTGGGTCGAAGGAAGCGATGCGCTCGATCTCATCATCCCAGAAGGTCACGCGGTACGCCACACCGTCGAAGCCTTCGATGGAGGGGAAGATATCGATGGTGTCGCCCTTGACACGGAAGTAGCCCGGGGTGAAGGTCAGGCGGTCGTTGACGTAGTGATTGAGGACCAGGTCACGCTTGAGCTGCTCCTGACTGTAGCGCTGTCCCTCTTGTAGGCGCAGGATCTTCTCCTCGAAGGCCTTGGGATCCGCCATACCATAGAGGCACGAGACGGAGGAGATGACGATGACATCCTCACGCCCCGAGAGGAGGGAAGCCGTGGCGCGTAGACGGAGCTTCTCGATCTCGGCGTTGATAGCCATGTCCTTCTCGATATAGGTATCGGAGGCGGCTATGTAGGCCTCGGGCTGGTAGTAGTCGTAGTACGAGACGAAGTACTCGACGGCATTGTCGGGGAAGAACGCCTTGAACTCCGCATAGAGCTGTGCTGCGAGGGTCTTATTGTGGCTAAGCACCAGTGTGGGCTTGCCGAGGCGGGCGATGACGTTGGCAGCGGTGAACGTCTTCCCCGAGCCTGTGACCCCGAGGAGCGTCTGAAAGGGAACACCCGCCTCGAAGCCGTGGACGAGTTCGTCAATGGCCTGCGGTTGGTCCCCCGTGGGGCGGAAGCGTGAGGTGAGCTTGAAGGACATAGATGGAGCGATAGAGGGGATATAGAGGATATAGAGAGTGGGTCGCCTCCACCCTCAGCAGCGGGTGATGGAGATGATCCACTGCTGGGGATTTGGATGGATCCGAGGGGAGGGCGATTACTTCGCCTGATGGACGGTGAGCTGTGGGAAGGGGAAGCCGATGCCAGCGGCATTGAACTCCTTATAGATACGCTCGTTGATATCGAAGAAGACGTCCCAGTAGTTCTCGTTTGCCGTCCAAGCACGGATGACAATGTTCACGCTACTCGCACCGAGAGAGAGCAGAGCGATGGTGTAGTCGGGGGTCTTGAGGATGCGTGAGTCGGACTCGATGATGCTGCGCAGGAGGTTGCGAGCGCGGTCGATGTCCTCGTTGTACTCGATACCGATGGTCCAGTCGACACGGCGGGTATTCTCGTGCGAGTAGTTGACGACGCTGTTGCTGCTGAGGAGGCTGTTGGGGATGAAGGCGGTCTTGTTGTCGGGCGTCAGTACCTCGGTGTGGAAGAGACGGACGGCCTTGACCGTGCCATCAGTACCCTGCGACGAGATGAAGTCGCCGAGCTTGAAGGGCTTGGTGACGATGATGATGACCCCACCAGCCAGATTCTGCAGCTGGCCACTGAGAGCCATACCGACAGCCAGACCCATAGAGGCCAGGACGGCAGCGAAGGATACGGACTTTACGCCGAGCACACCCGCCAAGAAGAGGAAGAGGGCGATGTACAGTATCGCAGTGAAGACCGAGTCAAGGAGTGAGACGGCTACTCCCTCGATACTGCGGCGGCGGAGGATCCCGTTGAAGATCTTCTTCAGGCGGGTGATGACGACCTTACCGAGCCAGAAGAGGACGAGCACGAGGATGACGCGCAGCCCGAAGTTGATACCAGCATTGAGCCACTCCTCGAGCATGCTCCGGCTGAACCAATGCTTGATGTCAAGGTTGAGGGGCTGCGTGGCAGCACCGATAGCTTCCTTGAGCTCCGAGCCTGCAGCCGAGTCAGCTGGTAGTATCTGTGCGAAGAAAAGAGGGTTCATGAGAGGAATAAGTTAGAATTGAATACTGGTTGATATATAGGATGGCTTAGCTATGCGAGGCCCTGCTGTCTCCGCTCCTCCCGAGTGCGGTGTCTCCAGCGTAGGAAGAAGTAGAGCATAGTGAGCCCCTTGAGTATCGAGGAGATGGAGATCGCCCACCAGACAGCTCGGATACCCCAGCCCCACGAGGCGAAGAGCAGGACCATCGGGATGCGTAGGTACGTGCCGACGATGCTGACCGCTGCGGGGAGGTAGGTGCGTCCGAGCCCGTAGAAGAGCCCTTCGGCAGTGATCTCCAGCATCATGAAGGCCTGTGAGAGTCCGACGATACCGAGGTAGACCGCACCTGCTTTGTAGGCAGCTTCCTCGGGGACGATGAGGGAGAAGATCTCTTCACCCCAGAAGACAAAGAGGAAGGTACCCAGTACGCCGATGATGAGCGTGAAGCTCAGGGCTCGGCAGAAGGCCGTATAGACGCGGCGGAGCTTGCCTGCGGCGAAGTTCTGCCCGACGATAGTCGTCAGGGCTTCGGTGACGCCCGAGGCGGTGTTCCACGTCAGCGACTCGATCTGTGCACCCGTCGTCATCGTCGCTACGCCGATATGCCCACCGAGAGTGGATACCTGACGACCGATGTAGATGCTGACGAAAGCGAAGAGAATCTGCAGCGAGGCCGGCGGTACACCTATCTGTAGGATGCGTCGTATCTGAGTCCAGTGCAGTCGGACAAGGAAGGGGAAGCCCCCGAAGAGCTTGTCACGCTTCACCTGATAGAGGAAGAGCAGGAGCACTAAGCCTTGGCTCACGACGGTAGCCAGTGCCGCACCCGACACACCCCAGCCGAGGGTGAAGATGAAGAGCGGGTCAAGGAGCATATTCGTCGCCAGCCCGAGGATGGAGATACGGAAGGGCGTACGGCTATCGCCAATAGCATTGTAGATACCCGTGAAGGAGGCGGTGAGGTAGATGCTGGGGAAGCCTACGAGCGAGAGGTAGAGGTAGCTCAAGCCCTCGGCCCGTACGCTCGGGATGAGCGCATAGAGGTCCAGGAGATTGCCTGCAAAGAGCAGGTAGATCGCCAGCATCCCCACGCTCAGGAGGAGGCTCATGCAGACGTTCTGCGAGGCATAGTTCTTGGCTTCGTCACGATGACCAGCACCGATACCCTGCGAGATCGTCACTTCGCTCCCGATCTTATTGATGAGTGCGAAGGAGGCAGCTATCCAGAGGAAGACGGAGGCCGCACCCACCGCTGCTAAGGCCTGCGAGCTTAGTCGCCCCAGCCAAATCATATCGGTGATGTTGTAGGCGATCTGCACGAAGCTCGTCCCCATGATCGGCAGGGCGATGCGGTAGAGGTGGCTCGAGAGGTCGCCTTGGGTGAGGTCTCTTATCTTGTCTTGCATTGGGTTTGTTACGGGCGTTATCGCTGAGGGTGGAGCTCGGTGAGCTTGTTGTACTTCATACGCCAAGCGTAGTCCTGGAGGTAGGCCTTCAGGCGGAGAAGCATCGAGGGGAGAGGCGTCCCCGGCTGGTCCTTGATGTTGTGGAGCTGCTGGGGATCGGTCTTGAGGTTGTAGAGGGCGGTCACCTTCTGCCCATCGAAGTGCAGGGCGTAGTCTCCCTCGATCATTTGGTAGATGCCATCCATATCCTGCACGACGAAGCGGGGGCGCATCGTGTCGAAGGGGTTACCACCGAAGGTCACCATCGGCTTATCATCCCCGACGAGGTCGAGGATCGTGGGGAGTAGGTCGGCTTGGGAGGCGAGGTGCTCTGTATCGCGGCCGACGAGTTCGCCTCGTGGGTCGAAGATGATGATAGGGATACGGAAGGCACCCGTCGAGTTCTTGTACTGGGGCAGCGCACCTGGTACGGCGTGGTCAGCGACGATCACGAAGAGGGTATTGTCATACCAAGGCTGCTTGCTCGCCGTCTCGAAGAACTTCCGCAGCGCCATATCCGTGTAGGCTACGGCCTGGTGCATCGGGATCGTACCCTTGGGTAAGACCTTCTGATACTCCTCGGGCACACGGAAGGGGTGGTGCGAGGAGAGCGTGAACTCTGCCGCGAAGAAGGGCTGACGAAGCGAGCCGATCTGGCGAGCTACGTACTGGAGGAACTTCTCATCCCAGATACCCCAGTTGCCGTCGTAGTCAGCATCATTGGCGTACTCCGTCTTACCATAGTATTCCTTGACGCCTGCCTGCATTACGAAGGCATTGAAGCCCATAGAGCCGTTTGGTGCACCGTGGAAAAAGGCCGTCGAGTAGCCCATCGAGTCGAGGCGTGCGGGTAGAGCCGTGATGTTGTTCCCCGAGTAGATCGATAGGACGAAGGGGACGTGGGGCTTGAGGACCGAGGCGAAGATCGCAGGCATCGCATCGATGGACTTCTGACTATTCGAGTAGCCGTTGGCGAAGACATAGGAGCGCTGCATCAGCGAGTCGATGAAGGGCGTGAAGCCTTGGTAACCTGGGATATCTTGGTTGAGCCCGCCGACCCATTCTCGTGCGAAGCTCTCCCAGATGATGAGGACGACATTGCGCCCCTTGTACTTCCCTGAGACAGGTGTCGAGCCAGGGGTGTAGACGGAGTTGAAGTACTTCGGCACCTCCGTGAAGGGCATGTATTGGTACTCTGGCAGGCTTGACTTGCCGATGGTGCGGATGAGGCTGAATGGGGTATTCAGCACCAGCGCACGCTGCTGAGGACGGCGTATATAGATGTTCGCATTGCTCAGTGTGATGGGGCGGGTCTCACTGGTGAAGCCACCGCGCCCAGCGACGATGGAGAGGTAGATGCTCCCGCCGAGGAGGATCAGTGACGTGAGGTAGAAGGCCCACATACGGCCCGTGGGGCGCTGCTTAGGACGGGGGAACTTCCCCTCGATGATACAGAAGAGAATGATAAGTCCGATCCCTAAGAGCGTTATCCCCCAATAGTCCACGAAGAAGCGGAGGAACTGGAATGGATTCTCATCTCCGAATTCTTCGAAGACCGCCAGCGTCGTACGCTTCAGCGTGAAGCGGTAGTAGACGACGTCGCCGAGGTTCAGTATGATAGCCAGACTCGTGACGATGCGATAGAGCCCCGTCAGCATACGCTGGTAGCCACGGCTGTAGGCCTGTGGCAGGGGCAGGAGGCTTAGCGTCGTCAGCAGTAGGCTCGTGTAGACGATAGCGCTGAGGTCGAAGCGTAGACCGCCCCAGAACATCAGGGCGAGCTGCCCAGCCGAGTCGATCTCTAAGAGATCCTGATTGTATAGGCAGAATATCCCTCGACAGATGCTATAAATGACGAAGGAGAGGAGGAAGCGCAGGAGGAGAAGTCGGACCTGAGCGCCGAGCGGCGTGAGGGCCGAAGACGTAGACGAGGAGGTCATCGGTAATTACTATGTATCTATTTGGCTACAAAGGTACAAATCTTAGTCCAAGCAACTGGGGGCGTGCTTGCAAGAAGAAGCCCTTGCTTGCCCCTTCATAGTGCCTATTCCTTCCCCGTTAGATGGGGCGCTTCTCTGCCTGCAGAAGCGTCGTCCGTAAGAGGGGGTAGTATGAACCACCAACCCCATAGTGGTTTATACCTCTCCCTCATATAGAGACTGTTGCCACGAGTCCTGTTCGCTATTTCGAGTGCTAAGGCATCGCGTGCTCAGCCCCCGATATGCCTCTCCGAAGTGATACACAAGCCCTTCGCTTTATCGCGCGTATTCCTCTTATTCAGCGGAGGGAAAAGTGCTGTTCTTGCGAAGAAAAAAGCGCCTTCACGTAGTGCTTCCCTCTGTCTACGCACGTAGTCTTAAAGACCAGGCACGTAAATCCAAATATCCACGTACGTAGATATTAGAGCTACGTACGTAGCCCAAACTTTTCTGCCACTCGTCCATAAGTTTTATCCCTACGCGGAGCAACGGCCTAATAGAGGTCACTTCACAAAGCTATACGGAATCAGTCCAAAGCTATATAGCTCTACCCACGTACTCATATAGTGTAGCTCGCTTCACTATCGAGGTGCGTGGCAAAGAAATGTGGCGATGAGACCGAAGTCTCACCGCCACACATCACACACACTTGCATATACACTGAAAATACACGCTCTAATACACTACTCCTTTCTTAGAATGGGGGTGGTCCTGGAGGCCCCTGACGCTTCATGTCGCTCTTGCTACCACCACCGCTGAAGCTGTCGAAGCGGTAGATAAAGTGGAGCATAGCGTAGCGGCCGAGCGTGTTGGACTCTTCGATGGTGCTGGACATCGCCGTGATGCTCTGGTAGATGCTGCGGCGGCTATTCAAGAGGTCGTAGCCCTTGAGGCGGATGGTCGCCTTCTTCCCAGCGAGGAAGCTATAGGAGAGACCTGCGTTCAGCAGGACTTGATCCTGATTGTAGCCAGCGGCGTAGCCACGTGAGGTGGTGTAGGTTGCTTCACCCTCGAAGGCAAAGCCCAGCGGTAGGGTGATATTGGTCGTATAGCCGAGCGAGTAGTCCTTCGTCGCGGGAGTGACGGCTGATTCCAGCGTGTTGGAGGCGTTGTAGTAGCCGAAGCCTCCCTTGAGGGTCATATCGATGCCCGTGACGCGGTAGTTCAGACCGAGCTCCTCACGCAGGCGGAGGGAGAGGCTACGGTTCTTGTCACCATTGATATGGGTGTTGCTGCGAGCCAGGTCGTTGAAGGAAGCTACGCGGATGGAGAACTTCTTCCCAGGGAGGGTCTGCGTGAGGAAGCCACCGATACCTACCGAGGCATTGCCGTCTACGTTGGTATAGTCGATGGTGCGCTTACCCGTCGTGACGTCGTAGAGTGAGCGCTGGATGATATCATTCTGTACGACCTGAGCACGACCGAAGACGGAGAGCGACGTCTGCGTCTTCGTCCAGTACTTGCTGAAGCGCCCGAAGAGGTTGTGCTGGAAGCCTGGGAGCAGATCCTGATTCCCGACGTAGGAGATGAGGGGATTCGTCACATCCTGTACGGGGGCGAGCTGCTCGTTGGTAGGAGCAAAGCTACGGCCGAAGTAGTCGAGGCGAAGCTCCGTGCCACGCTGAGGCTTGTAGCTCATACGCAGGGTAGGGGAGAAGTTCAGCGTCGTGCGGGAGATAGGCGTAGCCGTGATACCACCGACGACGGAGTGGCTGCTGATGCTCGATGACTCGAGGTTGACCCCAGCGGTCACATCGTAGGTCTTGCCCTTTTTCTTCAGTGCGATACCTGCCTGATGCGTGAGGTACTCTGAGCGGAATTCATTGCTGTACGTCGCATTGTGCACCGTGTAGGCTCCCGTAGCGTCGGGGTCGAAGGCGTCGCGTGAGCTATTGCTCTGTGAGCCCTTGATCTGGTAGGTGAGCTGCGTGAAGTAGCCCTTGCCGAGAGGCTCTACCCAGCCGAGGCGTGCCTGATAACTGGTGCTACGCGTACGGCTGTCGATGCGCTGGTCGACGGACTGATTCGTCGTCGAGGTGCGGTCGAAGAGGTTGTAGAGGTACTTCCCCTCGCCCGTCTCATCTTCGATACCGAAGCGCGTGGAGAGCGTGAGGGTACGCCCTGCGGTACTTAGGCGACGGCTACCATCGAGGCGCAGTGTCCCGTTGATATTCTTCTGTAGGGTGTTCTGCGTGAGATCGCTGGAGTTGATCAGCGTGCTCGTAGCATCCTCGAGGGTCTTCGTCGTGGAGGTGTAGGTGCCTTGACTGCGGCCGTAGCGGAGCTCGGGGGAGACGATGATCTCCGTCAGGCTGTCGGGCTTCCACTCCATACGGATGTTCGCTCCGTAGGAGTCCTTGTCACTACGCTCCGTGCTCTTCCCCGTCTCCGTCGTCGAGCCCGTGGAGAGGTAGTTCTGCTGCCAGCTGTCCGTGATCTTATTGGTGGTATTGCGACCGCCGAGGGCGTTGGCATTGAGCTGGAGCTTCGAGGAGAGCGTCTGATTGAGGTTGCCGCCGAGCATTCTCGAGGTCAGGATACCGTTGGCATCACGGCGGGGCATACCGCCACCACCTCTGTTGCCACGGCGACCAGCGCCCATACCCATCATGAAGCCGAGCTGATTGCCGTCTTGGCTGATGTCGGTGAAGCCAGCGTTGTTCGTATTGTTGAGACTTCCGATGATGGAGAACTGATTGTCGTCAGCGAAGCGGCTGAGGGTTAGGTTCGCTTCGTAGCGCTTGCTCGTACCAGCACCAGCGTAGGCCGTACCGAAGAGTCCCTTCTTCTTCCCCGCCTTGATGGTGAGGTTGATGACGGTCTCTTCATTGCCGTCGGAGAAGCCTGAGAGGCGGGCGGACTCACTATCGCGGTCGAGGACCTGTACCTTCTCGACGACTTCGGCGGGGAGGTTGTTGGCTGCTACCTTCGGGTCACCCTCGAAGAAGCGCTTGCCGTCGACCATGATCTGCTTGACGGTCTTCCCGTTGATGGTGATATTGCCATTCTCATCGATGCTGGCTCCAGGGAGCTTCTTGATGAGGTCAGCGACGACCGCCCCTTGGTTCGTGGTGAAGTTGCCAGCGTGGAATTCGATCGTGTCGCCCTTGATGACGACGTCGCTGGTCTTCCCGACGACCTTCACACCTTCGAGGACTTCACCCTCAGCTTGGAGGGTGATGGTGGGCAGCGTGAGAGACTGCTTCTCGAGACGGATGGGGGTGGTGTGGGTCTTGTACCCGACGAAGGAGACGCGTAGCGTGTAGCTCCCACCGGCGATTCCCTTGAGGCGGAAGGCGCCATCCTTGGCGGTGATGGCACCCGTCTTGAGCTTACCGTCACTCTGGAGGAGGCTCACGCTGGCGCCGAGGAGTGCTTCACTCTTTTCGTCGAGGACACGGCCCGTGATCGTGTATAATGAGTCCTGAGCGCGCAGGCCTGCAGGCAGGCCAAGCAGCAAGAGCAGGAGGCTCATAAGGCCGATGATGGAGCGGCTACGGAGTCTATTCATAAATGCTGTATTCTTGAGTTCGCTTTCTCTCTTAGAGTACGAGCTGGAGGGCGCGTTTAATCGCAGCGTAAATTTTTTGAAAAGGACTTGTAGATCCCCCCAAAAGCAGTGCAGGCCCCCGCTCCAGAGAGCGAGGGCCTGCGGCATTATGGACTAAAGATAGGGTGGGGTTACTTCGCCGAGCGGATGCGGTCGTCAAAGGCGGTCAGTGCAGCCTTTGCGCCTTCGCCCATAGCGATGACGATCTGCTTATAGGGCACCGTCGTGCAGTCACCAGCAGCATAGATGCCGGGGACAGAGGTACGGCAGCGCTCGTCGATGACGATCTCGCCACGGCGCAGCTCGACCAGCTCCTCGAAGGGCTTGGTGTTAGCCGCGAGACCGATCTGTACGAAGAGGCCATCGAGGGCGATCGTCTCTTCGTCGCCGCCATCACGTGGAGCGATGGTGAGGCCCGTGACCTTCGTGCCATCACCGAGGACGGCCTTCGTAGCTACGGCCTTGCGTACGGTGACGTTGGGCAGCGTAGCGAGCTTCTCCTGCAGGACGATGTCGGCACGCAGGGTGTCCATATACTCGAGGACGACGACGCTGCGGCAGATACCAGCCAGGTCGATAGCTGCCTCGATACCGGAGTTCCCACCGCCGATGACAGCGATGTCCTTGTCCTTGAAGAAGGGACCATCACAGTGGGGGCAGAAGGCGACACCACGACCGATATATTCGGCTTCGCCAGGGACGCCGAGCTTACGCCAAGAGGCACCCGTGGCGAGGATGACCTGAGCGGCGGAGAGCTCTTCGCCGAGGTTCGTCTTCACCAGCTTCGTCTCACCATCGATGACGGCTTCGACGCGGCGGTTGTCGAGGAGGTCGATATGATAGATCTCCGCATGCTTGCGCAGGTCAGCAGCGAGCTGCGTACCCGTGGTGGCGCTGACGGAGGGGATGTTTTCGATACCCGTAGTCTCGTTCACCTGACCACCGATGCGCTCAGCGACGACGGCGACATGGAGACCCTTACGTGCGGAGTAGATAGCCGAAGCGATACCCGATGGACCGCCACCGACGACGATGAGGTCATAGCTACGGCGGATAGGCTCAGCGGAGACGGGCTCGGCGCCGATCTTCTCTTCGAGGGCGGCGAGGAGGTCACCGAGGGAAGCCTTACCGATATGTACGAGCGTGTCGCCAGCGTAGACGGCGGGGACAGAGCTGATGTTGCGGGCGTTCACTTCGTCCTGGAAGAGTGCGCCGTCGACCATCTCGTGCTCGAGGTCTTCGTTGTAGAGTGCCATGACGTTCAGCGCCTGGACGACTTCGGGGCAGTTGGTACAGCTGAGCGAAGCGTAGGTCGTGAGGCGCAGAGGCGTCTTCAGCGCAGCGATACGGCGGATGAAGACCTCTTCGGGGAGGTTCTTGCCCTGGCCGTCAGCGTTGAGGACGGCGAGGATGAGGGAGGTGAACTCGTGACCGCCAGGGATAGCGCGGAAGGAGATGCCCGTAGCCTGCCCATCACGGAGGATGCTGAGGCGAAGGACGTCAGCGGGACGTACCTCAGCGGAGATCTGGGGACTGGTGCTGGCGAAGTCGCGTGCCATCGTGGCGAGCTCTTCGCTCTTGGCGTCGCCTGCGTTGTCGACGACGAGGGTATACTGGTGCTTCAGGTTAGCGAAGAGACCCTGAAGCTGAGTGATGATATTCTGATCGAGCTGCATAAGAGTAAGTCGAATGAGTGAGGACGTATATAATGGTATAGATGAAGCACGGGGGAGGTAGAGTCGTGCAGACTCTACCTCCCCCGTTTTGTGTTGAGCCCTTGCCTTCGTGAAGGTAAGACCTTCGGCTGGGGGTAGAGGTGCTTCTTAGAGCTTACCGACGAGGTCGATGCTGGGGGTCAGCGTAGCGTCGCCTTCCTTCCACTTAGCGGGGCAGACCTGGCCTGGGTGTTCGTAGACGAACTTAGCAGCCTTGACCTTGCGGAGGAGTTCGCTTGCGTCACGACCGATACCGTTGTCGTGGATCTCAGCGATCTTCAGCTCGCCACCGGGGTTGAAGAGGAAGGTGCCACGGTAGGCCTGACCAGACTCTTCGCCGAGGACGCCGAGGGCAGCCGACAGCTCGAAGGTCATGTCAGCGAGCATCGTGTACTCGATCTTGCGGATCGTATCGGTAGCGTCAGCCCATGCCTTGTGGACGAAGTGAGAGTCGGTGCTGACGGAGTAGATATCTACGCCGAGAGCCTGGAACTCAGCATAGTGGTCTGCGAGGTCAGCAAGTTCGGTGGGGCAAACGAAGGTGAAGTCACCAGGGTAGAAGAAGAGGATGCTCCACTTGCCCTTGAGGTCTTCGTTAGAAACTTGGATGAAACCCTTGTCCTTGCGGTAAGCGTTAACCTTGAACTCGGGGAGCTGGCTGTTGATGTAACACATAATCTATAACTGAATTTCTTGAAAGTGTGATGAAGTGCACCACGGGGGGTGCTCTCGATTTGTGATGCAAAGGTAGGGCAACCTTTTACAGCCTCCAATTTGTGCCATATATACCGATATAAATAGCGTATATAATTCTCTATTGCACCCTGCTCAGATGCATGGTGATACCACTCCGTATTCGGTGGTTTCCTGCACCTATATTGGTCGCTGAGCTGACCTATATAGATTGACGCGCCTACCAATATAGGTCATGATGACGACCTATATTTTGTTGTTGCTCCACGTATGGATAAAAAGTAGTGGACGAGTAGCAGATAAGTTTGGACTACGTACGTGGCTCTAATATCTACGTACGTGGATATTTGGACTGACGTGCCTGGTCTTTAAGACTACGTACATAGACAGCGGAAAACCACTGCGTGAAGGTGCTTTTTTCTTCGCGAGAACGATGCTTTTCCCTCCACTGGATAAGAGGAATACGCGCGATAAGGCGAAGGGCTTGCCTGATCTCTTCGGAGAGGGATATCGTGGGACTGGGCGTGCGATGCCTTAGCACTCTAAGATAGAGGGCCGGACTCTATGCAGCAGTTTTATATTATGGAGTGGCCCTTCTCCGTGGCTCGTCGTGCACCTCATTGAGGTGGTGTGAGCGGGGTGATGAATGTGGGCTCCAGACGCGTCTTTAGAGGGGTAATTGACTGTGCTATGGGCGGGTGGGGTAGGAGATACAATAAATTATGTCTATATTTGCAGTCCATTAGCGCTCCTACGGTTACCAACCCAGCAGCTTCGGCTGCAGCGATAAAGTAGAACAAATTATAACGTTATAACGATAATGAAGAAAGGAATTCATCCTGAGAACTACCGTCCTGTAGTATTTAAGGACATGTCTAACGAAGACATTTTCATCACGCGCTCGACGATGCCCGCTAAGGAAACGATCGTCGTAGACGGAGTAGAGTACCCTCTGATCAAGGTGGAAATCTCCAGCACGTCGCACCCCTTCTTTACTGGTAAGGCTAAGCTCGTCGACACGGCTGGTCGTGTGGACAAGTTCATGAGCCGCTACGGCAACCGCAAGAAGTAGTCGTCGACTCGGACAAAGCTCTCGCTGGTGACGTGAAGTACAAGCGTCCCCAAGAGTGCCCAAAATACAAGAGGTCATCTCCCTGCAACGGGGAGATGACCTCTCTTCTTATCTATCTGTGCTTAGGATGGATAGCTTGTGCGGGGGAGTGCCTCTTGAGAGATGATTAAGTCATTCAGTATGATACCCCTCCTGTGTATCATAAAAATGTTATCTTCGTAATCACAAATAGATATCAAAGCTAGAGTATATGAAGACAAGACTCTCAGCGTTGGCCCTTGCACTCCTCCTGGGTGGAGGTATGGCCTCAGCGCAGAAAATCTTGGTCACAGGGCGCGTCACCAATGCTTCGAATGCGGTGCTCCCTAAAGTCCAAGTCGTCGTAAAGGAGACTGGTCGCAGCATGACAACTACCGAGCAAGGACTCTACGTCATCGAGCTCGAGTCGGGCCAGACCCTTCAGTTCATCCTCAACGGTAAGATCCTCAAGACTATCGTGGCGAATCAGCCACAGGTGGATGTAGAGCTCCCAGTGCAAGCCTCAGAGCAGGGGAAGCCTAAGGCCGACACCACCGCTACGCACTCGGGCGACGGGAAGGACGATGTGATCCTCTCGACCTCGAGCCGTGGGGCTACCTCGATCACGGGGAAGGCTCGCCCACTGTGGGTGCTCAATGGCGTCGTCCTCGGTAGCGACTACGGTAGCCTGGAGTCCTTCGCTGGGGCAGACCCCAAGCAGGTCGCCGCAGGTCTCGTGCCAGGTCTGAGTGCTGAGAATATCGCCTCGGTACGTATCCTTACCACCTCTTCGGAGACCTCGAGCTACGGCCCACGCGGTATCGCTGGGGTCGTAGAGATCACGACGAAGTCTGGCTCTGCTGGTGTCTCTTCCCTTAGCTATCGAGGGGAATATATCTACCGCCCCATCCCCACGTACAACGACCTGAACGTGATGAACTCCCAGCAGCACGTGGCCCTCATCCAGGACCTGCTCGACGGGGGTATGTATCCGATCCACACGCTGGAGACGTCTAAGGACCAGGGGCTCATCGGCCGCATGTACCAGCTCTTCAACGAGCTTGACGAATCGGGTAAGCCCCGTCTGTCCAACGATGAGGCCTCACGTCTGGCTTACTTCCGCGCCGCTGAGCGTGCGAATACCAACTGGTTCAAGCAGCTCTACCGCAATACCATCGTCCACAACCATACGCTGAGCTTCAACGGCGGAACGAATAAGACGAACCTCTTCGCCTCGCTCACCGCTCGCGTCGACCCAGGGTGGACCATCGGCAGCCGCGCCAATACCTATTCGGGTAGTATGAGTGCTGACTACAAGCTCCTGCCTACGCTGAAGATCGGGCTGAATATCATCGGGGAGTACAATACCTCCGAAGAGCCTGCTACCTCAGCGGTCAAGTACGCCAATACGACGAGCCGCGCACTGCTCCCCACAGAGAGCTATACGAAGGACTACGTCTCCTACAATATCTTCGACGAGCTCCGTGAGAGCCGCCGCACCCGCACTCAGGGTTATCTCGGTATCCAGGGTACTGCTACGTGGGATATCCTCAAGCAGCTGCGTGCAACCTTCGTCACCGACGTCAAGTACACCAATACGGTGACCTTCCTCGATAACACCGAGCACTCCGTCTTGGCCCGTAGCATGCGCGCCATGCAGACGACCAACGTACGTAACAACAATAAGAACCTGCGTACCGACCCCAACGACCCCTACGCACTTCCCTACTCCGTACTCCCCGAGGGCGGTATCCGTGAGAGCCGCGTCGTACAGAACTATGTGAATAGCTTCAAGTTCGACCTCGACTATCACCAGACCTTCGGCAAGCACAACGTCCTCGCTGCTGCGGGTATGGAGCTCAATCAGGGGAACGTCCAGAACAACTGGAACATCAACTACGGTGTCCTCTACGACCTGGGCTATCACTCCTACTACCTCCCCGACGCTATCCAGCGCCTCTATGAGCAGGGGAAGGACTACTACACCATCCGCAACAAGGTCAATAACAACCTCGGATTCCTCACCCGTGCCAGCTATACCTACGATGACCGCTACTCCATCGACGCTCTGCTGCGCTTCGACGCCAGCAACCGCTTCGGTCCCTCGCGCTATGTCCGCTGGCTCCCCACGTGGAATGTGGAGCTGACTTGGGGTGTCGATCGTGAGAACTTCTTCCGTCATCTGAAGCCGCTCTCCTCGATGCGCCTGAAGACTTACGTCGGGCTTGTCGCGGACAACCCCTCCGTCACCAACTCCCTCGAGGAGATCTATCCCAATATCCCCTGGCGTCCCAGCTCGAAGGAAATCGCTCTGGCGTATAGTGAACTCGCTAACCACGACTTGACCTACGAGAAGACGATGACCTACGGTGCACGCCTCGGCTTCGGCCTCTTCAAGGGCCGTATCTCAGCTGAGATCGATGCTTACCGCCGTCGTAGCTATGACCTCGTCGGTCCTATCTACACGCAGTCGCTCGGTGGTGTCGCACAGAAGAATGGTAACGTCGCGGAGCTGAAGTCCTCGGGTCTGCAGTTCACCCTCTCGACGGTGAACTTCAAGACGAAGACCTTCAGCTGGACGACGGGCTTCTCTTACCTCCACAAGACGAATAAGATCACCTCGCTCCTGAGTAGCCCCACGGTCCGTACGATGGTCTCGGGCTCTGGCTTCTCCTACGAAGGCTATCCGCTCTCCTCCGTCTTCTCCATCCCCTTCCTCGGTCTGACGAACGAAGGTATGCCTCGCTTCTACAACGAGCGTGGGGTAGAGACGCTCGGCGACTTCAACTTCTCGAGCAGCAATATCGAGTTCCTCAAGTACAGCGGTACGCTTGACCCAACGGATGTCGGTACGCTGACCAATACCTTCCGCTATAAGAACTTCACCCTCTCGGCGAATATCAACTATGAGTTCGGCGCTGTGACGCGTCTGCGTAGCATCTCCAACACGGATGACTACTCAGCCTTCCCACGTGAGCTGACTCAGCGCTGGAAGAAGCCTGGTGACGAGGCCCACACGGATATCCCTCGTATCCCCACCAGCTACGCCTTCGACCAGTACGGAGCGGACAACCTCATCAACGGCTTCTATGCCTACAGTGCCTCCACGGCGCGTATCGTCAGCACTGACCACGTACGCCTCAAGGAGATCTCTATGGAGTACACGGTCTCGAAGACCCTCCTGCGCCGCACGCCGCTGAAGAACCTCGCGGTGAAGCTGCAGGCTCAGAACCTTATGCTCCTCTACTCGGATGCTCGTCTGCGTGGCGATGACCCTGCTTATATGTACAGCTCTTCGGTCACCGCTCCTAAGAAGCTCATCCTCACCCTGCGTGTCGGACTCTAAGCGAGATACTATTATGATGAATAGACTCTTCGTGCCCCTCGTGGCCCTCGTGGCTCCCCTCGTCCTCGGATCTTGCAACAAGCTCCTCGATGAGCTACCCGACGAACGTGTGCAGCTTGATACTCCTGAGAAGATCCGCCTGGCACTCTCCAACGCTTATCCTATCACCTCCTTCGCCTACGCCTGCGAGATGTCCACGGATAATGTCGATGACTACGGGACGGACAACCCGAACTTCACGAAGTTCACCTACGACCTCGTCTACTGGAATGATGGCCCTGAGTACAACCAGTCCGATGGTATGCGTGCCCTGTGGCGTGCTCACTACCTCGCTATCCAGCACGCCAATGCAGCGCTGGAGGCTATCAATAAGCTCGGTGGAGGTGCAGAGCTCAATCCCCACAAGGGTGAGGCGCTCGTAGCTCGTGCGTACTCGCACTTCGTCTTGGTGAACCTCTTCGGTAAGCACTACAATACCTCTACCAGCTCCACCGACTTAGGCGTCCCCTATATGACGGCCCCTGAAGTGACGCTGAACCCCCAGTACACGCGTAACACCGTCGCTGAGGTCTATGCGGCTATCGACAAGGACCTCACCGAAGGGCTTCCCCTCATCTCGGATAGCTACTACAAGCAGAAGGCCTACCACTTCAATAAGGCCGCTGCCGAAGCGTTCGCCGCTCGCTTCTACCTCTTCTATGAGCAGTGGGACAAGGCGATCGAGCACGCTACGAAGGCGCTCGACGGGAAGGCGCCCCGCCGCTGGTCAGACTTCCAGGTCGCCAGCATCGTCGGTGCTAAGACGGAGGATGCTTACGCTAAGCTCTTCACTCGTGAGGCGGTCACGGCGAACTTCCTCCTACAGCCCGTCGCCTCCAATGCGGTCGACTACTTCTCCTACGCTCAGCTGAAGCGCTTCTCTATGACGCACCGCACGGCTGAAGAAGTCTTCATCGGGGAGAATATCTGGCGCAGCTCCACTACACCGCAGGCCGACTACTGGCAGGTACCCTTCGTGTCGTCCTCGTACAACTACCGCGACGTCATCAACCAGTCGAAGTATCCCTACTACGCAAGTAAGAAGGGTAGCACGCTCGTCGTGCCCTTCACCGCCGAAGAGACCCTCCTGGTACGTGCCGAAGCTGAGATCATCAAAAAGCAGTACGATGCTGCTGTCACCGACCTCAACACGTGGACGGCTGCCTACCTCAATACGACCAAGAATACCTTCACGAAGGATGAGATCATCGCCTTCTATAAGGCTCTGGACTATAACTCCGCCACAGCTCCTACGATGAAGAAGAAGCTGAATCCCTCCTTCACCCTCGATGGGGGCGAAGAGCAGGAGATGCTCCTTCACCACCTCCTGCAGTGCCGCCGTGTAGCTACGGCTCACGAAGGGCTGCGCTGGTTCGACATCCGCCGCTATGGCATCGAGGTCTACCGCTTCGTCCACGACACGAAGGACCGCGCGAAGTACACCGTAGCTAAGACCCTCACCTCGGGCGATGAACATACGACCTTCCAGATCCCGCAGAACGTCCGCAACGCTGGCCTCGAAGCTACTCCCCGCACAAGTAACTAATCCTCAAGCTCGCCTCATCGCGCCACACTATGAATATGACTCTAAGGAAAGCCTCCCTGTGGGCCCTTGCTGCTCTCACGATGGCCCTCGGCAGCTGCCGCAAAGTGGATGCAGATATTAGCTCGACCTCCGTACTCAATGCCTCTGCGAACCGCACGGCAATGGACGAGTACATCGAGCGTGAAGTCACCTCTCCCTACAACATCCAGATCTACTATCGCTATACCGAGAGTGAGATCGGCCGTAACTGGGTGACCTCCCCCGCCAACGAGTACAACAGCCTCCAGTTCGTCAACGTCCTCAAGTACCTCTTCCTCGAGCCCTATACTGAGGTGATGGGGGTGGACTTTGTACGCCGCTTCACGCCACAGGCCTTCGTGCTCACGGGGCTCTTGGCCTACAACCCACCGCCCAGCAACTCGAATACGCGTGCTTCGACGGTCAATGGGGTCAAGATCATCTTTATGAACATCAATAGCTTCGACTTCCCTTCGCTCAAGCAGTACTACCATACGCTGGATAGTCTGAAGACTGTGCTGGAGACCGATACCTCCGTGCAGGCAGAGTATGATCAGTGGAAGACTTGGCTGGATGGACAGAACTCCACCTACCTCGAGCGCCTGAAGGACGTCTACCTCCGTACGATGTACCACGAGGCAGCGCATACCTTCCACCAGAGAGTCGAGCCTACGACGGACTTCGACAAGATCACCTCGCTCGACTACCGTCAGGCCGACTGGATCTCCGGCTGGACGCGTGAAGGGAAGAAGTCCATCGAGTATGGCTTCATCACCAACTACGCCAGCCAGGAGCCTCATGAAGACTTCGCTGAGCTCTTCGGGAACTATGTCATCCTCAGTGCCGATGAGTGGGAAGCCAAGCTCGTCTCTGCTGACGTGATCCCCGCAGGACGCACCCGCTCGGGTCGCTCCATCATCGAGGAGAAGATCCGTATCATCAAGGACTATATGCTCACGACCTGGGGGCTCGATATGGATAAGCTCCGTGCTCAGCTGCACGCTCGCTATCCCAACTTCGCTCGTCAGGACTTCACTACAATGACCTCATCCACGACACAGCAATGAACTATACGAAGATCTTCGCCCTCGCTACGGGCGCTCTCCTTTGGATGAGCTCTTGCACCAGCTCCAGCGACCTTGATAAGCTCCCCGGAGCAGCCGTCCGCACCCAGCAGGCGATCAGTGAGACGGTCTCCAAGCTCGAGGGGCACGATGGCTACTGGCGCCTCACTTACTACCCCGACACGAAGCGTGCCTACGGGGGCTACTCGATGTATGTCCAGTTCAAGGACGGTCGTGTCACGGCGCTCTCCGAGCTCTCGACGACCTCTACGAACTCAACCTATTCGGTGAAGAACATCGATATGCCGACGCTTGCCTTCGATACGCGTAGCAATGTCCTCCACCACTTCATCACCTCTACTGAGTACTTCCGTAATGCGCGTGGCGGTGACTTCGAGCTCCTCCTGATGGGGCAGCGTGGCGACAGCATCCTCCTGCAGGGTCGCAAGTACCGCAATCAGATGAGCCTCGTCCCGATGACGACAGACCCTGCGACAGAGATCGCAGCGCTGCAGGCCATGGCTACGAAGTTCCAGGGGAAGAACTTTGCTCCCGTCTCGATCGGTACGGCTGGCTCGGTATCCTTCCGCCTGAATCCCACCTACCGCCAGCTGGAGTACACATCCACGAGCGGAGAGACTACGACCACGCAGAAGATGGCCTTTGCCTACACGACCGAGGGCCTTCGCTTCTACGAGCCGATCACCATCGGTGGGGTCACGCTCTCGGGCTTCCGCCTCAGCAGTGACGGCACGAGCGTCACCTCTATCGAGGGGGATGTCACCACGACGGTGGTCTCGCTCCCTATTGATCTCGTGAATAAGAGCTATGTCGCTTACTTCAAGGCCGACTCGGCTGCGGATGACTTAGTCTCCTTCTTCACGCGTGTCAATAATACCCTCTACCGCAATCGCAAGGCTCGCATGTCGGCTCGCACCTACTTCGGTGTGAATACCGCAGCCGACCAGACGGCAGGCCTTGTGGGGAATGATACGAAGGTCGCTGGCTTCCTCACGATGCCCATCTATGAGCAGACCAACGGTAGCTACACGCGCCTCTCCTATGAGGTGGACTTCGTCCCTGTTGGCAGCGACCCCACGCAGGTCGATATCATCGCTCGCGACGGGAATGAGTCGACGTGGTGGTACTGGTATGCCTCGGCTGCTGAGTATTGGGTGAGCCGCCTCGCTACGCGTGCGCCCTACACCGTCGAGACGCTGACGGACGCTGCAGGTACTACCTACTACAAGCTCACCAGCGTGAAGTACGCTGATAAGGCGTGGTTCTACCTCTACGAGGTCCAGTAACCCGCTCTATCTAGTAGATATATACGAAGACCGCCCGAAGCACGCTGAGAGCTTCGGGCGGTCTTTTTATGTGCTTACGCGTGGAGTGCGTCGAGCTTAGAGGTCCTCGTAGAGGCGTACCCAACCGTGGTTGTCGGGATAGTCGCCGTACTGGATCGCTCTCAGGCGTTCGTAGAGGGCGGTGCAGATAGGACCAGGGTTGCCGTCCTTGCTGATGACGTAGCTCTTGTCTTCGTCGAGGTCATCTACGCGCAGGATCGGGCTGATGACAGCTGCCGTACCGCAGGCACCTGCTTCGTCGAAGGTAGCGAGCTCCTCGACATGGACGGGGCGGCATTCGACCGTGAGGCCCATATCTTCGGCCAGCTGCATGAGGCTCTTGTTCGTGATCGAGGGCAGGATCGAAGGGCTCTTAGGAGTGATGTAGCTCTTGCCACGGATCCCGAAGAAGTTCGCAGGCCCGCACTCATCGATGTAGAGCTTCTCCTTAGCATCGAGGTAGATGACGGCTGAGTAGCCCTTGTCGTGGGCGAGGACGCCCGAGCGAAGGCTGGCGGCATAGTTCCCCCCGACCTTGTACTGCCCAGTCCCGAGGGGTGCAGCACGGTCGTAGCCACGCATGATCGCCATGGGGCTGGGGCGGAAGCCCGACTTGAAGTAAGCACCTACGGGCGTGACGAACATGAGGAACATGTATTCGCTCGCGGGGCTGACGCCGACCTGCTTACCGAGCCCGATCATCAGGGGACGGATATAGAGCGATGCGCCGCTCTCATAGGGGGGGATGAAGTCCTTATTGAGGTGGAGGACCATATCGAGGGCTTCGAGGAAGCGCTCGGTGGGCAGCTCGGGCATCAGGATGCCTCGGCTGGTGTGCTGCATGCGGGCGGCGTTCTCCTCAGGGCGGAAGACGCGTACCTTACCATCCTTCCCGCGGAAGGCCTTCAGACCTTCGAAGGACTCCTGCCCGTAGTGAAGGCAGGTCGAGGCCATGGGGATGGTGATCATGTCTGAGGAGGATACTTCCCATTCGCCCCACTGGCCATTGCGATAGTAGCAACGTACATTATAGTCTGTGGGGTGGTAGCCGAACCCGAGGTTCTTCCAGTCCAGCTGTTGTCCGCTTTCCATTGTAGTTCTTTTTAGAGGTGGTCGATTATTCGAAATCTCATTGGGCTCTCTAAGCGGGGAGCCACAGGCAAAGATAGAGAAAAGTGCTTATCTCCGATAGTAAGCCCTTTGCCCGCTCTTCTCCTACCTATATGATAGAGGGATAGGGGAGTGAGAATGCCCCCTCCTTCCTCGTATAGAGTCGTGCTGCGCCCCTCGGGAGAAAAAGTCTTGACTACTACGGAATAAACCCGCCGACCTCTACTCCAATAAGCTCATCCACGTGCGTAGTCCTAATATCTACGCGCGTGGTCCTATCGATTCTCGTGCCTGGATTTAATGTCCACGTACCTGGATCAAGGAATACCACCGCTCGACGCATCTTCTCTGTCTATGGCTTCGGTAGCTTTTCTTCTCATCTCGCGAAGAATAGCACTATACGGATAGGGTTGCTTTATGCATTGAAACAAAGGTGAATGTCAGCCGATCTGTAGTGGGATCTTTCGCCCAATCGTTGGGGAAATTTGGTAGTATGAAAGATGTGTACTATCTTTGCACTGCAATTCGAGAGCTACGAAGCGACAAGGAAGTGTGGGTGAGTGGCTGAAACCAGCAGTTTGCTAAACTGCCGTACGGGCAACCGTACCACGAGTTCGAATCTCGTCGCTTCCGCTGTTAGAGTTGCTAAGACTTATGATGGTGCCATAGCTCAGTTGGTAGAGCAAAGGACTGAAAATCCTTGTGTCCCCGGTTCGATTCCTGGTGGCACCACAAAGAAGAAGAGAGGTATTGCGGCGCAGTAGCGTGTGATACCTCTCTTTTCATTTCCTCCCCAAAGTGCTTATGATTTCATCTTGCTGTTTGCTGCTTCTCTGATGAGTGGTGGTAGGCTTCCGTGTATTGTGGACCTTCTCCCCCTGATTTATCTGTATCTTTGTGGAAACGACAAGGGGGGCATAGCTCCCCGCTAATATCCCGTCTCTTATGAATATACAGCAGCTCGAGTATATACAGGCCTTGGATAAGTTCCGCCACTTTGGGCGGGCCGCCGACTTTTGTCAAGTCACCCAGCCGACGCTCAGCACGATGATCCAGAAGCTCGAGGATGAACTCGGGGTCAAGATCTTTGACCGTAGCCACCAGCCCATCATCCCGACCGCAGTCGGACGTCGCATTCTCGATCAAGCTGCTGTCATCCTCCTGCAGGTCGCACAGGTCAAGGAGGTCATTCGCGAGGAGCAAGAGGCACTCACGGGGGCGCTTCGCCTCGGTGTCTTGCCGACTATCGCACCCTATCTCCTGCCACTCGTCCTGCCGCTGCTGCGCAAGCATCTTCCTGATCTGAAGATCACGATCACGGAGCTCAAGACCAGCGAGTGCGTCGCCAGCCTGCTCTCGGGGCAGATCGATGTCGCGCTGATCGCCTCAGCATCGGAAGATGAGTTGCTTGTCGATCGTCAGCTCTTCTTCGAGGAATTCCTCGGCTATGTGCCTCGTCGCTCCGAGCTCTTTGAGGAGACGTCGATCCGCTCGGCCGAAGTCGGACGCTACCAACTTTGGCTCTTGGACGAAGGGCACTGCTTCCGTGACCAGCTCGTGAAGTTCTGTCACTTGAAGAATGCTCCCAATCAGCGCTTCAGTTACAGCCGTGGGAGTCTGGAGACCTTTATGCATTTCGTCGAGCAGGGCAATGGCGTGACGTTTGTACCTGAGCTGGCGACTAAGACGCTGAGTGCCGAGCAGAGCGAGCTTATTCGCCCCTTTGCGCTACCTCGTCCTGCGCGCTGTGTCACGCTGGTGCATCACCGCGACTATGTGCGTCACACCGTCGTCGACCGCTTGAGTGAGGTGATCTGCCAAGCCGTCCCCAAGGAGATGCTTCGTCTCCGCCCTGGGCAAGACCTCGTCTAAGCGAAGCCAAGTCCCACCCTATACAAGCAGGGAGCATACAGCCGATGTGCTGTGTGCTCCCTGCTTTTTGTCTGCGGGTGCATCTATATGTGAGGGTGGTGTGAACCTATATAGGTCGTCGGGTTGACCTATATAGGTTGCTTCTCAGACCAGTATAGGTCGTCACGCGGACCTATATAGGTCGGCTCACTGACCAATATAGGTCGCTATCCCTATCCGTAGAGATCGGTGGATGAAGGCCTCGCAGTGTATGCTCCGTCCTCTGCTTAGGTGTGGGGTGAAGTGTATTGGGAGGAAGAATATCTCACCTGCTTCGTGGTATGATTATATATAATGTACGCGCGCGAAGTGGTCGGGAAATTGCCTTGTCGTCGCATGAATTTGCGTGCTTATTTGGAAGTTTGGGTGATTTTTCCTACCTTTGCACTCGCAAAAGAAACGAACGGCCTTGCGGCGACGCGGGGTGTTTGACTTTAAGAGATCTTTGAGATAATTGATATTGACAAACAGAAGTGTAGTAACAAACGTTTAGGGAAAAGAAGACCTAACCGTCAATTACGACCTTTACTTAGGTAGAGATACACTAATAAATCTGAAGCAAGAATCATTTTTAGAGCAAGACAAACAGAACAAAGTACAATAAAAATATTGACAATGAAGAGTTTGATCCTGGCTCAGGATGAACGCTAGCGATAGGCTTAACACATGCAAGTCGAGGGGCAGCATGGTCTTAGCTTGCTAAGACTGATGGCGACCGGCGCACGGGTGCGTAACGCGTATGCAACTTGCCTCACAGAGGGGGATAACCCGTCGAAAGACGGACTAATACCGCGTACACTC
>NZ_ALKJ01000022.1:0-5909 GCF_000292995.1 Porphyromonas sp. oral taxon 279 str. F0450
TGGGGAGTGAGTCGCCCATCCTCGTGAAACTGATGATGAAGACCATCCATCAGAATGATGAGCGGACGGTCAAACACATCGGGGTACGCCAGTTTGGAATACGCTTCCTCCTGCGTGGCCTCTATGCACACAATGGCTTGCTCTACCTACATACCTGCATCGACAATGAGACGAACCTCCCTTACTCGGTGGACTTCATCAGCTTCAAGGTCGTCGATAAGAAGGTGGCTCGACGTACGGCCATCCAGGAGCAGGTCCTGCAACCGCTACGAGCCTACCACGAGGTGACTCGGGTGCGAGCAGAAGGATGCGAGCGCACGGTCTTCGTGCTCGAGCAGTTTACCCTTTCGGAGGACAAACAGCTTGAGGTAAGACTTTACGAACGAGGTGGCGGACGCACGCTTGCCTTTTACCTCGATGAGGAAGACCTTCTACTTGCCAGGAAGATTGACCAGCTTCAACTCAAGTGGTAAGCCCTATGAAGAAGTTGTGTTTACTACTCACTTGGGCTCTCTGTGGGTTCTTCTCTGTAGAGGCACAGCGACTCATCCCGAAGCAACAAGGGATTGAGCTCATCGCATCCGTGCCACTGATTAAGGGAGAGAAGGTCTTTAGCAAAGAGCACTGGGGTGCTGGTGTGTCGCTTACGAAGTACCTCAAGCGAGCAAACTATGCCTTCCTCTTGGCTGAATACGAAGAGCAGCGACTAGCGTATCGTGACTATGACGTTCCAATGCGTGATATGCTCCTTCAGCTGGGCTATATGCAGCCGCTTCTCTCAGATAGGGGTAAGAACATCTTTACCTACCTCGGGGTCTCTGCCCTCGGGGGCTACGAAGAACTCAATGAAGAGAAGTCCTTGCTACCCGATGGAGCGACGCTTCTTGACCGCTCACGCCTCGTCTATGGTGGGGCGGTGCATTGCTCGGTAGAATGCTTCCTCTCCGATAGGCTCCTCCTTGTCCTCAAGGCTCAGGGGCGATTGCTCCTCGGGTCTGATCTACACCGCTTTCGTCCCGCCCTTGCCTTGGGACTGCGCTTGAACCTATAGAACGAAGACGAAGAATGAAAAGGAAATTTGTGAATGCGCTCTGGGCTGTGGGGCTACTTGCCGTAGTGAGCCTTTGTCTCCCTGCTTGTGACCGCGAGCTGGAGGTGCGACAGGCTTACGACTTCACGCTGGAGACGATGCCCGTCCAGAAGGACATCCGTAGGGGCGAAACGGCTGAAATACGATGCTCCCTCAAGCGAGCTGGCCGCTTTGCTGGAGCCCGCTACACTCTTCGCTACTTCCAAAGCGAGGGTAAAGGGATGCTGAGGTTGGATAAAGGAGCAGCACTCAAGCCTAATGACCGCTATCCCCTAGCGCGAGAGGAGTTTCGCCTGTACTATACCTCGCAGTCAGCAGATCGGCAGACGATTGACGTGTACATAGAGGACAACTTCGGCAAGGTCCGACAGCTGACGTTTTCATTCAATCACAAGAAGGCTGACTAAGCTCCCATACTATAAGTCTCCCAAAATAGGCATCTGTCCAGTGGGACAGATGCCTATTTTTTACAGCCAGTCTTCTCTCGGACCTAGCCTGAAGGGATGTAGGAGCATTCTGTAAAGGAGCTTGGTAGCTGTCACTACTCCTCTATAGTCTCCTAAGGGTACCCCTATAGGGTGTATTTCTCTTCCCTTGCGACTTTCTTTTGCTTCTTTTCTTTGGGTCGCCTGCTCCTCTCAAGGCAAAGAAAAGAAGCCTCGAAGTGGCTTATTACTCCGAGGCTGTCATTCTTGGGGCTAGTATTTAGGCTACACGACTTTGTATCTGCTTCATGTTCTGATGCACGAGCTCGATGATGTGCTCGTGGTACTCGGTGTTCTTGTTCTGCAAGCCACGGCACTGGATGACCTGCATCGTTTCAAGCGATACCTCAATGGTTTCTACCCGCTTGCCCTCAATGCGAGCCGATAGAATAAGGCTCTTCTCCTTGAGATGATACTCATTAGTGAATACGCAATGGTGTAGAGCTTGTCCTTCCTCGATATACTCCTGCACGCTCTCCAGCACTCGGATTTGGATGGTACCATCAGTGAAGGTGATACCAAAGAATGGGGCTTTGAGTTTTTGGAATCGTGCTTCATCCTCCTGCGCCTTCTGTCGTTTGTGCTCCTCTTGTTCTCGCTCTTGCCGGGCCCGCAACTTTCGGTGTACCTCGTCGTGGGCTTGCTGTAAGTCCTCGGGGCAAACGTAGTGGGCGTTGTGCGTGTCCTTACCTAATCTACGGAGCATATCCACATAATCGCACCAAAGGGCGATGTCCGTAATGTCGTAGCCCCTGCGAAGTGTGATTTTGTAGGCTGGCCAATAGGCATCCCAACTCCTTGGACAGCTGAGGAAGTAAGCAAGATGCTCGGTGCGTCCAGCTTTCAGTAGGGTCTCGGCTCGGCTGTCCGTGAGGAGGGCAGGAATAAGGCTCGTGGGAGCAATGCCATAGCACTTACCCTCGAAGCCATTTCTTGTTAGGGTATCGCTTAGCTTAACCTTAGGGCATAAGGAACAACGAGCAACGAAGCGGTAGGCTTCGTTGTCCCGACGAATAGCCATAGGCGAATAGTAGGCAAAGCTATCGATATAATGCCCCATCGTTCGCTGTACGGCGACAATCGACTGCCTGCCACGCTCATCCCACCAATACTGACCAATCTCCATGACGGAGGAGCTGGCTTGGTAGCCTTTCTCCATACCCACAATAAGCAAGTACATACGCAAGACTTGATACCCTCCCGAAGTGGTCAGTACTGTGAAATACTGCCGTTGCTTTAACTTCCTCGCCCTTGTCGTTATGACCTCTAAGTCTGCCCCACACTGGGGGCAGGTGCAATGCTCGGTAGGCTCAATCATTTGCCACGAATGCCCACAATCCATACAAGTCGTCTTGCCCTTGGGTAGGCGATAGGCATAGTGCTCAATGCACTCACGGAATGCCCACTGCCTCTGTGTCTTCGTTATGGGGCGGAGGTACTTGCTTTGAGCTAGGACAGCTTGCTCAAACTTGTTTCTCGGTTTCATAGCTACACATCAAATAGAGAAGGTTCGGGTACTTGCTCGCTGTCGGTGCTTGCCTTGGCTTTCACTCGCTTCGGCTCTTGCAACCTGCGTAGCTCCTGGGCTTGATACTGCTGTATCGCCTGCTTGCGGGCTTCGGCTTTCTCTTCCTCGGTGAGGACTAGGGTATGATTGACGACCACATGGCAGGCGACAGGGCTACCCACATCTAAATCGTCTTCATCGTAGTAGTGTACCGCCATAGAGTAGATTTCATCGTCCTCAAAGCCGTTGCAAGCACTCTGTTGCACCTGCTTTAAGATATAGGTGATGCAGTCCTCGATGTTCTTGTGGGGCTTTGCCAAGTTAGGAGCAAACAGAGGGTCTGTAGCAGCTCGTAGGTTGAGGTACTCGGCTATGGTACGAGTGAATTGTTCTGTTCCGTTCATTGTCCTTAGTATTTAGGGATTTCTACAATCTGGTTGATACGTCCGTAGAGGAGCTTACGTAGACTGGTGCGGTCAGGGGCATAGTATTCTGCCCATTGTCCGTATTGCTTGACCAAGTACTTTTTCAGCACATCGAAGAAGTCAAAGCGGTAGCCCATCACGGGTATGGCGGTGCGGAAGTAGGTGTTGCTGTTCACGGCTTCGCATAGCCAATCCTTTTCCTCACGGCTCATCGCTCCGCCACGATTGAGCTTCACCCGCAGGAGGTAGGCTTCACAGGCACAGAGGGTTTCCAAGGGTTGCACCTCCCACTGCACGAACTTAGTCGCCACGGCACACGCACACTCCTCAAGCCCCGAACTTATGCGGTAATGGGAGGAGGAGCTATCTCCTTTTCTTTTCATCGAAGATCTGGTATTTACATTCTGCTTATCCATAGTGACATTTTTTTTATGCGTCCAACGATCGGAGTATGCTGATTCCTTTTTCGAGCAAGACAGAGGTAGCGGGGCGATGGCGGACACAAGGTTTGGGGGGAAAATACTACCTGGAGCCCTTGAGGCGGAAGTGTGGAGATTTTCCTGCCAACCGCAGGCACCGACCTTGGGGTAGCCCCAGCCCCGTCCTACCTTTGCGAGGGAAAAGAAACAGTATCCATCGCTTACGCATCAAGTGGAGCGGCTGGATGAGAAGCAGAAGTGCAAAGCCTATAAGTCGAAAGTAAAAGGGTGGTTAGCTCCTAAGAGCCAGCCACCCATCAAGAGTATGAGGAAGTATCCTTGCTAAAGGATGCAGATTAGGATCGCCACGAAGATGGCTAGCCAGAAGAGGAAGCCGAGGATGGTGAAGGTGACCTGTAGGACTGTTCGTACTACGAAGCGTAGCAGGAGGAAGCCCACGATGACGCTCATGATCTGTACGACTTGTGGTGTAACGACTCTAGAGACGAGGTAGAGGGCAGCTACCACTAGTGCCAGGAGAAGTGCCAGCTCGATGAGGCGTCGCCAGTCGATGGAGCGAGAGGGAGGAGCTTGCTCCTTCGTCTGCTTGTCGGGAGAAGCCTTACCCCTGATGAAGACGGGGCTATGCGGATCGTGATTCATTGCTTGAGTATTCATATCTGGGGACATGCTAGAGATTCAAGAGCAGGGACAAGATGCTCCGAGACACAAAGGGCAAGGGCGCTGGTCCCTTGACGTGTGGAGCGGAGCGTATATCTTGGCTCTTGATACTCGCGTGTCCCCTGGATGATATCTTGTCCTTGAGCTTACGCTTCAGTCTTGTCGAGAGTGGGGAGGTGGTTCTCCTCGATGAGTAGGACGATGGTCCCCGTCAGCTCGGTGTAGAGTAGCTCGTACTCAGGACTGCCATCGAAGTCGTCGTGGAGCTCGTACCCTGAGAAGACCGCTTGGATGGACTTGTTGCCCAGGAGGATGGGGGCGAGCCTACGGGGAAGGGGATCGGGAAGCTCTTCGGAGAACTCCTGCTCAAGGATGGAGACGAGGGTGTCATACTTGGAGAAGTGGAGTCCCTGGTAGAGGACCTCGCTAGCCATTGCCTCCGCTTCGAGGTGCGAGAAGCCCTGGGCTACGCTATCGCAGTAGGAGGAAAGGGCTAGGTCTGTACGAGCTCCGATGAAGGCGCTGTTGGCCACTAGCTCGGGATGATGGTCTCTGAGGTAGCCTTCCAGCTTGAGTCGGAAGTAGGAAAGCTCTTTCTTGGTCTGATTCATAATAGGGCTTGTATTAAGGGGAGAGCATAGGCTTAGAGACCCATGGCTTGGTTGAACTTATCGAGCTTACCCGCTAGCTGCTCCATATCGTGCTCGATCTTCTTGCTGGTAATGCGGGCATAGATCTGTGTAGTCTTGATGTTGGTATGCCCTAGCATCTTGGAGACGCTCTCCATCGGTACGCCTTTGCTGAGCGACATCGTCGCAAAGGTATGGCGAGCCAGATGGAAGGTGAGTCGCTTCTGTAAGCCACATAGGTCGGCGATCTCCTTGAGATAGGCATTCATCTTCTGGTTGGAGAGGATAGGAAAGAGCTTCCCGTCCTTGGAAGTCGTACTCGAGCTATACTTTTCGATGATGGCCTTGGGGATGTCTAGAAGGAGGATGTTACTCTCCACGCTTGTCTTCTTTCTTCGTGTCATGATCCATGCCTTTCCATCCAGGGTGACCAGATGCTCTCGCCGAAGATTGGCCACATCGATGTAGGCAAGTCCAGTGAAGCAGGAGAAGAGGAAGAGGTCACGGACGAGCTCAAGGCGAGGAATCATCAGCTCCTTATTGGCTATCCTCAGGATCTCCTCGTCGGTGAGAAAGCCTCTGTCCACTGGTGCGAGGTGGAAGTGGTGATCTCGAAAAGGATCTTGGAGGAGATAGCCCCGCTTGAGAGCATAGATAGTGACGGTCTTTAAGG
>NZ_ALKJ01000023.1:0-1987 GCF_000292995.1 Porphyromonas sp. oral taxon 279 str. F0450
CAAGAACAGCTTCGCAAGGGGCTGGTCTTTGGTGGGCTGGGGCTCCTCTGCGCCCTCTCCCTTTGGTTCATCTTTGCTCCCTCGGATAAGGAAAAGGGCGCAGAGCAAGAGGGCCTCAATAAGGATATCCCCGAGGCTACGGTGCGCCAGCTCACCGATAACAAGCTCAAGAGCTATGAGCTCAGCGACAAGTCGGCTTTAGAGAACGAGACGCAAGCGGAGATTGGCCGACTCTCGGATTACTTTGCCGAGGAGCCCACCTCCCTCGAGGCCCAAGGGCAGGGGCAGGCTTCCTCAACGAAGATCGAGGGCTCGCTCCAGCGCTATGAGGAGAATAAGCGCCTCTTGAGTTCCTTCTATGCCCCGGATCCTAATGCAGAAGAGCGTGATGCTCTGCGTGCCGAGAACGAAGACCTCCGTGAAGCTCTGCGTAAGAAGGAGAGTGAAGCGGATGATGAGGAGGAAAAGCAGCTTCGCCTGATGGAGCGAAGCTATCAGATGGCCTCCAAGTACCTTCCTAAGGGCGGGGAGCTTCCCGCTAAAGCCTTTCTTCGAGCAGAAGAGCGTACTATCGTAGAGCCAGACGCGGAGAGCACTCCCCAAGAGCCCAGGATGGAGCTCCTCGCAGAGCCAAAGCACCTGGTATCTAGCCTAGCTCAGCCCATGGCCGATTCAACCTTCATGCAGGAGTACGGGAGTAAGGTGCGTCATCTAGGCTTTCACTCGGCGCTTGCTCAGCCCTCTTCCGTTCAGCGCAACACGCTACCCGTGGTGGTCGATCATACGACGGCACTACGGGAGGGAGACTACGTAGCCTTGCGCCTCTTAGAGTCGGCTCGTATTGGGGAGCTACGTATCCCACGGCAGAGCTTGCTAATTGCTCAGGCTAAGCTCGGGGGAAATCGCCTGCAACTCCTTGTCAAGAGCATGGAGATCGGTGGTCGGATTATTCCCGTCAAGCTCTCGGCCTATGACCTTGATGGGCAGGAGGGGATCTATATCCCGGGGGCAGAGCAGGTCTCAGCCCTGAAGGAGGTGGGGGCGAACATAGGAGGCTCGGTAGGCACTTCCTTCACCTTTGCGAGCTCGGCCAAAGATCAGATCATCTCCGAGGCAGCTCGTGGCGTGATGCAGGGTGCAAGCCAGCTCCTTCAGAAGAAGCTCCGCACTCTTCAAGTGACCCTCAAAGGAGGCTATCGTCTCTTCTTAGTTCCCAGTAAGTAAACAGCAAAAGCACTATAACAATGAAGCAATGGATTCTTTCCGCCCTGCTCTTCGGGGCGAGTATGACTACCGCCCTTGCTCAGACTACGACCGATAGTCTGAGAGCTCAGATGGGCTATCGTCCGCTTTCCACGGGTGATCTCTATCAAGGGATGAGCAAGACCATCCCCTCGGGGCGTGTGGTCTTGCCCTATGGTCTTGAGGTCACCTTTGACAAGACCTCGCACCTGATCTTCCCCTCCGCTATCCGCTACGTAGACCTCGGGAGCAACAAGCTCATCGCAGGTAAGGCAGAGGATGCGGAGAATGTCCTACGTGTCAAGGCCGCCGTGCGAGACTTTGAGACGGAGACGAATATGAGTGTCATCTGTGAGGATGGCTCCTTCTATGCCTTCAATGTGAAGTATGCCGAAGAGCCCGAGAAGCTCAGCGTCGAGATGGCCGACTTCTTGTCAAGTACAGAGGGTAGGCTACCGAGTAATCGTGCCGACATCTACTTCAAGGAGTTGGGGAGTGAGTCGCCCATCCTCGTGAAACTGATGATGAAGACCATCCATCAGAATGATGAGCGGACGGTCAAACACATCGGGGTACGCCAGTTTGGAATACGCTTCCTCCTGCGTGGCCTCTATGCACACAATGGCTTGCTCTACCTACATACCTGCATCGACAATGAGACGAACCTCCCTTACTCGGTGGACTTCATCAGCTTCAAGGTCGTCGATAAGAAGGTGGCTCGACGTACGGCCATCCAGGAGCAGGT
>NZ_ALKJ01000024.1:0-1497 GCF_000292995.1 Porphyromonas sp. oral taxon 279 str. F0450
GAGCAGCAAGCTATCAGCCTAACCCTAGACTACCGAAAGCGATGATTGCTAAGATCTCAAGCTCGGAAAATCTAGCTGGAGCCCTAGGCTACAACTTCAAAAAGGTAGTATCTGGGGATGCGAGTGTTCTCCTGGCTGAGGGCTTGTATGCCAATCCTGAAGGTGGCTATACCATGGAAGAAGTGCTTAGCGATATGCAGGCAGCTATTCCTAAGAAGTGTCGCACGAAGAATGTGGTCTTTCATTGCTCGCTTAATCCGCACCCAGACGAAAAGCTATCCGATGAACAGCTTACACAAATCGCCCAGGAGTATATGCAGACACTCGGCTACGGCGAGCAGCCCTACATTGTCTTTAAGCATAACGACATCGAGCGAGAGCACATCCACATCGTATCACTCCGTGTCAATAGCGCTGGAGAGAAGATCAACGACAAGTTTGAGAACAGACGCAGCAAACGAATCACCGATCTCTTGGAGCGTAAGTATGGACTCATCCCCAGTACTCCCACCAAGGAGCAGAGGACAAATGCCCCCGCCTCCCAAGAGCACTTACCCCTAGATAATATCCGAAGCGAGATGGCCCAAACTCTTCGTGGGATCTTAATGCACTACCACTTCTGCTCCTTAGGAGAATTCAAGGCCATTCTAGGAGCCTACCAGCTGACTGTCGAAGAGGTCAAGAACACCTACCGAGGTAGAGAATACAATGGCCTCGTCTACGCCCCTACTAACGAGGCGGGGAATAAGCTCTGCCCGCCCATACACGCCTCTAAGATTGGGCGAGGAGTGGGTTACGCTGCCGTTCAGCATAAGATGAAGCAATCCAAACAAAGCATTAAACCCTTCATCGCTGGTGTACAACAAAGGGTATTGGCTGTGATGCGGACTTCGCCTCGTAGTGAGGAAGAACTCTTAGATTGCTTAGAGAAGAGCGAGCTACGCTGCATCATTCGTAAAAGTGAGGGCGGACGCATCTATGGGGTCACCTTCATCGATGACACCCTTGGTATAGCACTCAATGGCTCGCGCCTAGGAAAGGGCTATGCCGCCAAGCAGTTTGAAACCTACTTCTCAGCCCCTGAGTCTAATCGCTTCCTAGACGAAAAGCTCTATGGCCACTTATCATCCCCCTGGGAAGCACCGAAGGATCTCGCCCACAGTATTCCCCTCCTCCCGGAAGAAAGTGATAACCCCATGGAGTCGATATTAGACGAACTTATCGGAGATCTTCCCCTTACAACCGGTAACGACGATTGGAAGGAAGCAAGCTGGCAGCGCAAGCTCCGTAGACGACATCAGCTTAGGCTCAAGAGAAGAAAAGGCTGAACAAACCAACCTCCCTATTCCAACTTTAACAAGATTACAGCTATGGCACAAGAAGACGACCTCAGAGCCCTCGGGAAGATCATGGACTTCATGAGAGCGCTCTCCGTGATATTCCTCCTTATCAATGCGTATTGGTTCTGCTATGAAGCCTTCCTCACCTGGGGCTTCA
>NZ_ALKJ01000025.1:0-8739 GCF_000292995.1 Porphyromonas sp. oral taxon 279 str. F0450
TTTCCTTATCCGAGGGAGCAAAGATGAACCAAAGGGAGAGGGCGCAGAGGAGCCCCAGCCCACCAAAGACCAGCCCCTTGCGAAGCTGTTCTTGCTGTTTCTTATCCATAGTGTGCTATCTGTTGATGAGTGATTCTCGAGAGTTCATGCCCGAGGCTATCCAGCCGAGACGGGCGGAGAGGTGCATCCAGATGCGGGCGTCTGGGGATAGGTAGCTGGCGTGCTTCCTGCCTAGGGAAGAAGACCTGGGCCAGCATCATAAGGGAGCAGGCTAGGTAGAGAATACTGATACCGTAGACCACATATCGACGAGCCCTAGGGCTAAGCCGATCACAGCGAGCTCGAAGCCAGTAGTGTAGCCCGAGATAGTAGCGATAGAGGGAAAAGCGAGTAGACATAGCCTTAGCGTTTATAGCTCCGTAGATCTTGGTTCTCACGTACAAGGAAGTGCTCCATCAGGAAGCCCTGCGGGTTATCATCCGAGCGGACAGAATTCTGAAGCGTGCAGCTCGTCACCAGGCTTCGCTCGGTGACATTACTCTGCCTTAAGATGAACTGTCTGGCGTAGGTCGTCACCTCATAAGGGTAGCGCTCGAAGTTGCAGCGAATTGAGTCGATCACAATGCGCTGATTAACATTACCCGAGATCGCCCTATTGTAGTAGCCCTGCTCCGCCAGATCCTTGTAATAATCAAAGGCTGACTTATCACAGAGGGCAAAGGCACGGGACATATTCTCCTCAATCGCATCCTTATCGGGAGCGATACTGAAGAAGAGCTCATGAAAGCGACGGACATGCTCCCTAGCCTCCACAGGGCGATTACGCGAGGCATCTTGGCTAAGGGCCAGCATCAGACTCTTGCCCTGATCTAAGACATAGATCTTCTCCCGCTGCCTTTCGGCAAAGCGGTAGGAACTATAGAGGGCATAGCCACTGACGCCAGCTGAGAGCAAGGCAAAGAGGAGGATGTAGAGACGGATCTGACGGAATGCCGTCTCGATATTCCTTAATGACTGAAATTCCATAGTGTATACGACTCTCTTGTGTTACTTCCCTTTGATTAAAGCGCCCTTGATACGGCCACCAAGGTTGCCTATGCTCGCACCTGCTCCTGCAGCCGCAGCCTTACCTCCAACATAAGCCCCTTGCATCCCGCGCTGAGCCACCTGATTGACATTGCGCCCATAGGAGCCGATACCGCCTCCAGCTTCAATTATCCACCCAGCAACGGTCGGCACACAGAAGTAGCCCACCATGCCAATGAGGAAGAAGACGATGTAATACCACGAGCCTGAGTCAGGCAGGTAGTTGGGATCGCTCAGGGCGGAGATGTCCTTTTGAATCATCAAGACCTGGATCTTTGTAAGCAGAGCCGTAAGGATAGAGCTGACGGGCAGCCAGAGATAAACCGAGATGTAGCGAGAGAACCACGCCGTCAAAGAGCCCGACAAGCCATCCCACACAGCAATACCAAAGACCACAGGACCCAGGATGGAGAGGACAATCAAGATGAAGGTGCGTAGCGTATCGATGATCAAGCCGGCGGCATGAAAGAGGAGCTCCATCAGATCATGAATCAGGTTCATAAACCACTGCTTCGTCTGATACGCAGCCCGCTCAGCATACATCCCTGCAATAGTGATAGCATCTTCGGGACCAATAATTCCCATCTCCTCGATCTTCTGGTCGAACTTCTCATTGGAGACCAAGTAGGCGGTCTCAGGATTACGGAGATAGGCCTCTTCCTTGAGTTTATCTCGCTTGGCCGTAAGCTCGGCAAGCTGCCCTTCCTGCTTGTTGACCATGGCTTCCGTTCCCTGCACCACGGGAGACAGGACGGTATTCATCGTCCCAAGGACCACCGTCGGGAAGAACATGATACAGAAGCCCAGGACAAAGGGACGAAGAAGCGGATAGACATCCACAGGCTCAGCTCGCGCTAGCGAAGACCATACCCGAAGAGCAATATAGAAGAGAGCTCCCAGTCCGGCAATGCCTTTGGCAATCCCCGTCATCTCCCCAGCTAGGGGTAGCATCTCCTGATAGGTCGAGCGGAGTAGCTCGTGTAAGCTTGTAAAGTCCATAAGCGACTCCTTCCCTACCAGTAACGACTTACCTCACTGCCATACAGACTACGAACAGCTGAGAGATCCCCCTTAGCTCGAGCACGCACATAGCTGACCGAGATGTTCTTCTGCGTGTAATACGACACGAGCGAGCGATACTCTCGGAGCGTCGTATAGATGCGATCGATCATCTGCATACGCTCGCTATCGTTCATCGAGAAGACATTGCTCCCCGCAACAGACTTGAGCTCCTTGAGACTCTCCCCGCTCTGCTCCAGAAGCTTCGTGTAGCCAGAGGCGATGGCAGCCAGCTCGGAGGGTCTGAAGTTCTTATCCTGCAGCATCCGCTTGTAGGACTTAACATAGATCTCAGAGATATCACCCACCATCAAGACGCACTCCTTGACCTTGTAGGCATCGCCAATCAGGTTATTGACCTTCTTCAAGGCTTCGTAGTACTTCTTGGTGTCATTGTAGAGCTTCTCAATCTCTTTGAAGCCCGCCAGCGTGTTCTTGACGGTCTTGCCCGCCGTGGCAATCTCTTTGACCGTATTGGCAATATTGCCAGCAAAGTTCATGGGATCACTCACCACCCACTGAGCATGGGCTCGTTGCGTGAAAAGGCTCCCTCCTAAGAGAGCCATCAGAAGGTACTTCTTCATTGTCTCTGTTGTTTTAGCTGCTTATTTCTTCTGCCGTTTTTCTTGAGCAAGGAGCCGTATCGCTCCCTCCATATCCCCCCCAAGACGCTCGGCCCGCTGGAGTACCTCCAGCTTCTCGGTCTCCTCGGTCGTATAGGTGAGGTACTCCTCGAGGGAAACCTCCGTGGCATAGACTGCCGACTGCATCCCGCCGAGACCAATCCAGACCTCCTTGTAGAGGCGCTGGGGATCATTACTCTGATTGATAGAAAGGATTTGACTCTTCTCCTTATCCGATAAGCCAAGCATCGCCTGTATGCCATCGAACTTGGTCATGTACTTACGCTGATCCAAGAGGATCTTACAGTCCGAGTTATTGATGATGCTCTCCTTGACGATTGGCGACTGAATGATGTCATCCACCTCCTGCGTCACGACAATAGCCTCGCCAAAGAACTTTCTGACCGTCTTATAGAGGTACTTGATATAGTCCGCCATATTGGCCGAGGCAATCGCCTTCCACGCCTCCTCGATAAGGATCATCTTGCGAATCCCCTTCAAGCGACGCATCTTATTGATGAAGGCTTCCATAATGATGATGGTCACCACCGGGAAGAGATCTTTGTTGTCCTTCACCTGATCAATCTCAAAGACGATGAAGCGCTTAGATAGGAGATCGATGTTCTTATCCGAGTTCAGCAGGAAGTCATAGCGCCCTCCTCGGTAGTACTGCTTAAGCGTTGTAAGCAGGTTATTGATATTGAAGTCGGAGAGCGTGACCTGGATCTCCCGCTGCTTCATATCCTCTCGATACACATCACGCAGATACTCGTAAAAGGTATTGAAGCATGGAGTAATTGTGTGGTCGGCTCTAATCAGCTCGATATAGGCATTGACCGCCGAACCCAATTCACCTGCCTCTGTCTTAGTAATCCGCTCCTCAGAAGACTTCCAGAGGGTAAGCAGGAGCGTACAGATGCTCTCGCGCTTCTCGACATCGAAGACATAGTCATCGGTATAGAATGGATTGAAAGAGATGGGGTGCTCATCCGAGTAAGTGAAGTACACCCCATCCTCTCCCTTAGTCTTGCGGTGTATGAGTTCGCATAAGCCTTGGTACGAGTTACCCGTATCGACGAGCAAGACGTGGGCGCCCTGCTCGTAGTACTGCCGCACCATGTGATTTGTGAAAAAGCTCTTGCCACTACCTGAGGGCCCAAGGATGAATTTGTTGCGGTTGGTGATGATGCCCTTCTTCATCGGCAGATCAGAGATATCTAGATGAATTGGTTTTCCCGACAGACGGTCGGCCATCTTGATGCCAAAGGGAGAGAGCGAATCCTTATAGTTCGTCTCAGCCGTGAAGAAGCAAAGCGCCGGCTCGATGAAGGTATAGAAACTCTCCTCCGAGGGGAAGTCTGCAGCATTCCCGGGAATGCCTGCCCAATAGAGCGTCGCTGTATCGATGGTATTGTGCCGTGGCGTACACTCCATCAGGGCCAAAGCTGAGCCAACATCGTTCTTGATCTGGCGGAGCTGATCCGCCTCACTGCTCCACGCTAGCACATTGAAGTGGGCACGAATGGAGGTCAAGCCCTGAGAGTGGGCTATATTGAGGTACTCCTGTATCCACTCCTCGTTGATCTGGTTGCTTCGACTATAGCGTGCCAAAGAGTGCATGTTTCGCGCCTGCTTCTCAAAACGCTCGAGGGTCGCATCACTATCCTCGATGAAGAGGTACTGATTGTAAATATGGTTGCAGGAAAGGAGCAAGCCTACTGGCGAGGCAAAGCTCAGGCGACAGTCACTGCGATCTGTGGATAGCCGCTCATAGCGCCCATCGGTACTGACCCGTGTCGGAAGATCCTCCGTATCGCTGAGCGTATGCAAGCAAAGTCGGTGATCCCCGACGCGGACAAGGTCCGCTCCGAGCTGAATATCTTCAAGCGAAGCATGCCCCTCCTCCGAGAGGCTGAAGTAGCGATCTAAAAGCCCAGGAGTATCCTCCGTTCCCACAAGCTCATCCTCAGTCATCCGCTCCAGACGAAGGAGCAGCGTATCATTGATGATACGCTCGAACTGGTCGACCGCCTCCATGAACTTGACGACGGCATCTTTATCTTCAATCTCCTTCGGAACAAGACGCCCGCGGCAGAGCACAGAGAAGTTGCTCTGCTGAGCCATACGCTTCCTATTGCTCTTCGTAAGGAAGAGATAGACCGAGTGCTTGAGATAAGGACGCTCATTGAAGTGGCGCTCCGAGGAGCGTGCGAGAAAGCTAAGCTCTCCCTCAGAGAGCTTGCCCTGATACTCCTCGCTGATGAACCAGTCTTGCTTATGTACGATGCTGAAGTTAGGAAGCACCTTGATGGCCTTATACCATGCCGAGTGCATCGCTTCATACTCAGCCGAGGTCACGGTGAAGAGCTCGGGGAGCTCCACCCGAAAGGCTACCGTAATATCGGCATCCTTACTGATCAAGCAGCCTTGCTCAACAGCAAGCAGAGGGAACTTGGCCTCCAAGCTACAGGTCTTGCTCTTGTGTCTCATCTTCTGGACGATTTGAGCCGGTGGAATAAGTGTAGGACGCTACGGCGATGAGCCAAGTACCGGGGATGAGAGCGTAGTGCCCCCCGCTTCATCAGTCCATGCTCGCCATACTTTCGGTTCATAGCGAAGGTTTGCCACACCAGAAGTGAGGCACCCAATACGCCTATGCCGAGGCAGAGCAGCTGGCTGACGCCAAGGAGGTAGAGCACGACCACCACAATGAAGGTCGCCAGCAAGCCTCCAGCGAAGAGGAAGAGGTACTGCACTTTCAGCCCCTTAAACTCCACCGTGCGTCCTACGCCTTTATTGATTTCCCAGCTGGCCATTACCTACAGGAAGAAGGAACGCAGGATCGTAGCCGCCACGATGAGGAAGATACAGGCACCGAACCAAGAGGCTGCTGTCTTACTCGTATCTGGGTCTCCCGAGGAGAACTTGTTGTAGACCTTGATGCCCCCAATGAGCCCTACCACAGCTCCGATGGCGTAGATCAGTTTCGTGCCGGGATCAAAGTAGCTCGTCACCATCTTCGTGGCTTCGTTAATCCCTGCCATACCATTGCCTTGGGCATCCGCGACGACGGGCGCTAGGAAGAGGGCTAGTAGCAGGAAAGCAAGTTTCTTAGTGTTCATATTCTAGGATCATGAATGATTACTATACGGGAATTATAGGTAATAGTCGAGCCCTTGCATGTCGGCTCTGGCGTCTTGACTTGGCGGAAGAGGCGCTACCTCTTCCGTCTCAGACTCCGCCTCGCGGATAGCCTGAAGGAGCTTCTTGTGCACAGCTTCCTGTCTCAGAAGCTCCGCTTGGTACTGCGCTAGGAGGTCAGTCCCCCGAAGACTTTGGAGCGACGAGGAGACCGTATCGGGTGCTTCTTCGTCAAGAAGATCATCCTTCTGGCTCCACCGACTTAGGCGAAGAAGGTCACGGGAAAGAACGCTCGTAGACGTAAGCTCAGCGCTGCTATCAGCTTCCCACTCCAGCTCCTCCCGAAGGACTTCCTCCTCATCAACCGCCTCCATCGTGTAGTCCACATCCAGCTCTTCCCCTTCCGCCTCAGCGCTTTGCTCTGCAAAAGTAGGCGCATTCATATTCGATTCTTCGGCCACAGAAGACCCGGGAAAGGGAGGGATAACATGGGAAGTCAAGCCCTTGCTCCTAGCAACCAGCTCGTGTGCTTCTTCCTCACGCTTCCGGGGCTCTTGTCGCTGACCTATCCTTTGGCGGGATAAGTCTCTCCAGCGCTCGTAGCTGTAGGTAATACCAAGGGCAAGCCACACAATGCTCAGCAACAGGAGCACACAGAGCAGTATCGTTGTCATCATAAGGGGATCGTCGTTTTACGCCGTTGCTTAGCGCTGGCTTGGTTGAGGAGCTCGCGATGGGCTCTGAGGTGCTCACGGATGATGTTGTCGATATAGCTCACCATAGACACACGCTCATGGAGGTCTTGCAAGACACTGCGGAGAATCTCCAAGGTCTCGGCATTCATCGTAAAGGAGGTCTTCTCACGGATACGCAAGGGGACAAAGTACCTCTCACGGTATTCCTCGATCGTGGAGACCTCCTCTAAAGGTCTTAAAGCTGCTACTTGCATCGGAGGCGCCGGTAGCACCGTCTTCTCTGGCACACTTTGCTCCTCATCTATGGGGTCAAAGTTCGCCGTAGCGGACGAAGGACCTTGAAGCACTCCATCGTCTGCCATCTCTTGGAGCTTAGCATCCAAGCGCCGGCGCTGCTCTTCAATCGTGGCCATCGGTCGTCAGTATGGATAGCTGAAGGGCTTGGATAAGCCATCCAGCAAGTTCATCGATGTTCGTTCCTGTTCGAAGAGTTTTGTTAGGCGGGAGGTAAGTCGAGCGGAAGACCCCACGTGCCCCGTACATCGACAGCTCATGCGAGAAGCGATGTGCCATATAAATCGGGAAGGGGACGAGCGTAAGCCCCTCCTCCTGGATATGCTGCGTGTAATGTGTGACCAGCGTATTACGCACCCGACGATCCACCTTATTCCACAAAAGCCAGATATCCTTGATCCGAGCCGTCTGCATCGAGACCCCCAAGTCCTGGATGCTCTTAGCATAGCTCAGGCAAGCAACCATCGACTGGATATCAGGCTCCAAGGGCGAGAGGATATAATCCATCTCCAGCGAGAGCTCAAGAAGCTCCCTCGTCCCCGCATGACCAGGGAAGTCAAAGATGACCAACTGGTAGCCTTCCTCGGGATACTGCATAGCAAGCGCTTCTGCACGAGCAACTGCCTCTTCTGGCCGAGCTTTGATGATGCGGTAGGAGCGACGCTCGAGCTGATGGAAGTAAGTCTGCATATAAGCCGTCAGAGCGGGATCCTCTCCTATAGTCCCCTTCTCTCGCTCACGGAGCTTGAAGAAGGAGTCCTGAGTCAGATCACAGTCCACGACAAAGAGCGAGATACCCTCCTCATAGTAGAGCATACTACTGAGGATCTCGGCTAGGGTACTCTTACCCACACCGCCCTTCTGTGAGGAGAAACCGAGATATAAAGGTCGAGGTCGAGAGCTTTGCATAGCAAGCAATTGAGAACTGAATTAATTACCATGACGAGCGAGACAATAAGCGGGAGATCACTTAAGCAATCGCAAGGACTGCATCTCGAGATGTCGAGATCTCGAGGTCTCGAGAAATTAATTAATCGATATCTCGAGCGCTCTATCGCTCGCTCTGACTGCAAAGTAAGAGCTTAATTTACCCCCTTCTGGAAGTCAAGGAAGAGACGGGAAAGGCAAGGATAAAGTGGGCAGCATGCTTATAGCAAGCCACTTACAACGAGGAAGTAACTTTGCAGTAGAATAGAAACATCGTCTAACACGACCGAAGGAGACAGCCCCCTAAAGGGCTGGATGCTTCATCTCAATCAACTCTTTCTACTGGCAAGGTGTGTCTTTGTAACACAAACCGCAGTTTGTAACACAAAGACCCTTGCCTCGGTACGAGGAAACACTGACCTCCAAAGTCGTCAGTAAAGAAGAAATCATATGGAAAAGCAAAGCAAACCCTCCTCTGAGAGTTTATCTCCCGATAAACCACGTTGGGACAACTGGCATATAAGGCTTTCTTGTCCTAAAGATCAGCAGAAAGTCATTGATCTCTTTGAGCGCTCGGGGGCCAAAACGAAGTCAGACTTCGTGCGTGCTCGTCTCCTAGACGAGAGCTTTAAGGTCATCACCGTAGATAAATCCGCCGTCGAATACTACCGGAAACTCTCCCAGCTGACAGCCCAAATACATAAGATCGGCATCCTCTACAACCAAACAGTAAAGGCGATCAACAGCTATCATTCGGTCAAGGCAGCACAGGTAATGCTTCAACGCTTAGAGCAGTACTCCCAGCAAATTATCACCCTTGAGCAGCAAGCTATCAGCCTAACCCTAGACTACCGAAAGCGATGATTGCTAAGATCTCAAGCTCGGAAAATCTAGCTGGAGCCCTCGGCTACAAC
>NZ_ALKJ01000026.1:0-9736 GCF_000292995.1 Porphyromonas sp. oral taxon 279 str. F0450
ACGTTGGGACAACTGGCATATAAGGCTTCCTTGTCCTAAAGATCAGCAGAAAGTCATTGATCTCTTTGAGCGCTCGGGGGCCAAAACGAAATCAGACTTTGTGCGTGCTCGCCTCCTTGACGAGAGCTTTAAGGTCATCACCGTAGATAAATCCGCCATCGAATACTACCGGAAACTCTCCCAGCTGACGGCTCAAATACACAAGATAGGCATCCTCTACAACCAAACAGTAAAGGCTATCAACAGCTATCACTCAGTCAAGGCAGCACAGGTAATGCTTCAACGATTAGAGCAGTACTCCCAGCAAATAATCACCCTCGAGCAGCAAGCTATCAGCCTAACCCTAGACTACCGAAAGCGATGATTGCTAAGATCTCGAGCTCGGAAAATCTAGCTGGAGCCCTCGGCTACAACTTCAAAAAGGTAGTATCTGGGGACGCGAGTGTTCTCCTGGCTGAGGGCTTGTATGCCAATCCTGAAGGTGGCTATACCATGGAAGAAGTGCTTAGCGATATGCAGGCAGCTATTCCTAAGAAGTGTCGCACGAAGAATGTGGTCTTTCATTGCTCGCTTAATCCGCACCCAGACGAAAAGCTATCCGATGAACAGCTTACACAAATCGCCCAGGAGTATATGCAGGCACTCGGCTACGGCTCCCAACCCTACATCGTCTTTAAGCATCACGACATCGAGCGAGAGCACATCCACATCGTATCACTCCGTGTCAATAGTGCTGGAGAGAAGATTAACGACAAGTTTGAGAACAGACGCAGCAAACGAATCACCGACCTCTTGGAGCGTAAATATAGACTAATCCCCAGCACTCCCAGTAAGGAGCAGAAGACAAATTCCCCTACCTCCCAAGAGAACTTAACCTCGGATAATATCCGAAGTGAAATCGTGCAAACTCTTCGTGGGATCTTAACGCACTACCACTTCTGCTCCTTAGGGGAATTCAAGGCCATTCTAGGAGGCTACCAGCTGACTGTCGAAGAGGTCAAGAACACCTACCGAGGCAGAGAATACAATGGTCTCGTCTACGCCCCGACAGACGAGGCGGGGAATAAGCTCTGCCCGCCCCTGCACGCCTCTAAGGTTGGAAGAGGCGTAGGATACACTGCTCTCCAGAGCAAAATGAGACAGTCCAAGCAAAGGATTAAGCCCTTCCTCCCCGAGATACGCCAGCGTGTACTGGCCGTCATGCGCACCTCCCCCCGAACGGAGGAAGAACTCTTAGCAAGCTTAGAGAAGAGCGGACTACGCTGCCTCATTCGTAAAAGTGAGGGTGGACGTATCTATGGCATCACCTTCATCGATGACAACCTTGGTATAGCACTCAATGGCTCGCGCCTAGGAAAGGGATATGCCGCCAACCGGTTTGAAGCCTACTTCTCAGCTCCTGAGGCGAATCGCTTCTTAGATGAAAAGCTCTATGGCCACTTATCATCCCCCTGGGAGGCACCGAAGAACCTCGCCCACAGTATTCCCCTCCTCGCGGAGGAAAGTGGCACCGCCATAGAGGCGGTATTAGACGAACTTATAGGAGACACTCCCCTAACAACGGGTAACGACGATTGGAAGGAAGCAAGCTGGCAACGCAAGCTCCGTAGGCGACATCAGCTTAGGCTCAGGAGAAGAAAAGGCTGAATAAATCGCTCCACCACTCTAACTTCAACAAGATTATAGCTATGGCACAAGAAGACGACCTCAGAGCCCTCGGGAAGATCATGGACTTCATGAGAGCGCTCTCCGTGATATTCCTCCTTATCAATGCGTATTGGTTCTGCTATGAAGCCTTCCTTACCTGGGGCTTCACACTTGCTATCGTGGACAAGATCCTTATGAACTTCCAGCGAACAACCAGCCTCTTCTCATCCATCCTTTGGACGAAACTCTTCTGCCTCGTCTTCCTCGCGCTATCCTGTCTCGGGACCAAGGGCGTCAAAGAGGAGACCATTACTTGGCCAAAGATTTGGGTAGTGCTCGCTGTGGGCTTTGTTCTCTTCTTTCTGAACTGGCGGCTATTAGCTTTGCCCATCAGCAAGGTGGGGGGTGCCTCGCTCTACATCTTTACCCTCTCCGTGGGCTATATCTGCCTCCTCATGGCTGGTGTATGGATGAGTCGCCTGCTCAAGAACAACCTCATGGATGACGTCTTCAACCTCGAGAATGAGAGCTTCATGCAGGAGACACGCCTCATGGAGAACGAATACTCTGTCAACCTACCTACCCGATTCTACTACAAGAAACGATGGCACAAGGGATGGATCAACATTGTCAATCCCTTCCGTGCATCCATGGTGCTCGGAACCCCAGGCTCGGGAAAGTCCTTCGCCATCGTCAATAACTACATCAAACAGCAGATCGAGAAGGGATTCGCCATGTACATCTATGATTACAAGTTCCCTGACCTCTCGGAGATCGCCTACAACCATCTCTTGACGCACCTCAATGCCTATGAGGTGAAGCCTCAGTTCTTTGTCATCAACTTCGACGACCCGCGCAAGTCGCATCGCTGCAACCCCATCAATCCCGCCTTCATGACGGACATCTCCGATGCCTACGAGTCCGCCTACACCATCATGCTCAACCTGAACCGTACATGGATACAGAAGCAGGGAGACTTCTTCGTCGAGTCACCCATCATCTTGCTGGCGGCCATCATCTGGTTCCTCAAGATCTACCAGGGAGGTAAGTACTGCACCTTCCCCCATGCCATCGAGTTCCTCAACCGCCCCTACGCCCAAATCTTCCCTATCCTCACCGCCTACGATGAGCTCGCTAACTATCTATCCCCCTTTATGGATGCCTGGGAAGGCGGAGCACAAGACCAGCTACAAGGACAGATCGCCTCGGCAAAGATCCCACTCTCTCGTATGATCTCCCCAGCACTCTACTGGGTAATGACTGGCGATGACTTCTCCCTCGACATCAATAACCCGCGTGAGCCCAAGGTCCTCGTCGTGGGCAACAACCCCGACCGACAGAACATCTACTCCGCGGCTCTTGGCTTGTATAATTCTCGCATCGTCAAGCTTATCAACAAGAAGAAGCAGCTCAAAAGCTCCGTCATCATCGACGAGCTACCAACCATCTACTTCCGCGGACTCGACAACCTCATCGCAACAGCCCGCTCCAACAAGGTCGCTGTATGCCTAGGGTTTCAGGACTTCTCGCAGCTCACACGTGACTACGGCGATAAGGAGAGCAAGGTGATTCAGAACACCGTCGGGAATGTCTTCAGCGGTCAGGTCGTGGGTGAGACAGCCAAGACCCTCTCCGAACGATTCGGGAAGGTTCTACAGCAACGGAAGTCCATGACTATCAATCGAAATGACAAGTCAACCTCCATCTCTACACAGCTCGATAGCCTGATACCGGCCAGCAAGATTAGTAACCTTACGCAGGGGATGTTCGTCGGGGCCGTATCCGACAACTTCGATGAGCGCATCGAGCAGAAGATCTTCCACGCTGAGATCGTCGTCGATGTCGCCAAAGTGGCAGCCGAAGCCAAGGCTTACCAGTCCATCCCCATCATTGCGGAGTTCCTTAACGAAGATGGCTCCGACAATCTCAGCGAGACCATCGAAGCCAACTATAAGCGCGTGAAGCAGGAGATCCTAAGCCTTGTCGAAAGCGAGATCGAGCGAATTAAAGTAGATCCCAACCTTTGTCACCTTCTACAAGGTTAATAGTGTCTTGTAAGAGCTTATTCTGAGCCGATCCATTAGCCCACTTGAGAAATCTCTTTTGACAGCTTAACAACATTTTCTGCGAGCTTAACGACATTATCCAAACTTGCCTTACCAAGGTTGGTATTTTTAGCTGCATTTGGATCCACTCGATGACGCAAGGGATCTTGCAGTATTTCGCGCAGAACCATTGAGAGGTACTCTTTATACTTATCTTGATCTTTATCTCTCAGCTCCTCTGAAAATGCAACCAGAGATTTAGATAAAGCTAGCTTATACGAATAGTCCTCAAGTAGGTTCTTTTGTTTGTTATACTGATTCGCACAGAATATGGCTGCCGTTACGAGCAAGGGGACCATGCTGAGCTTACTAACAATTTGTATCCATATTAAAGAACCATCGGCTTCCGGAGGGTTAGAAGCTTCAATAGCCAGCCATATACCGATACCGATAACTCCTCCAACAGCAATAACAGCCGCAATCAGCCAGCTCCACAGTTTAAAACCATTCTTCCCAACCAAATCTTTACACTGAGTATCGAACGAGGCGCTAAGCCCCACCGATGTTGTATAACTAAGAGCTTGCTTTGCATCTTCAATCAGCCTCTGTGCCACATCTAAATACCGCTTCTGTTCGGCGGTATTTTGCTCCAAGGTCTCATTAAACGACTCAAACTGGACAGCTTGCTTCTGAAGTTTTTTTTGATGGCTTTGAATTTCTTCTGCAAACTCTTGAATTTCATCTCGATGTGCAATAGCAGTAGTCTTTGCCTCTGAACTTTCTGCATAACACGCCTTAATTGTAGCTGCTATCTGTTCCACTTCTTCCTTCAAAGTTGCTATTTCGTTTTTCGCACCCTCACTTTTAGCTAAGAGCTCTGAAATAGCTTCCCCATCAACAGTAATAGATTCTACTTTTTCTTGAATAGCATTCGAAATCTCGCTAATCGAAGCCTCTTTCGTCTTTGCCCCCTCCAGAAGTTGAGTAATTCTTTCCATGCTGACCGACAATTTGTCTATCTCCGTCCGAAAAACAACCATTCTTTTTTTATCTGTAGACAGATGATAAGGCCGTAAATACGGCTTTAGCCGGTCGAGTAAGGAGGTAACACTTACTAGATCTTTTCTCGTCACATAAACGCTCAGATCAGATAAGATAGAATGAATAATATTCCGTTCGTCTCGAGTTGACAGGCTGATAAAATGACCAGGGTTTTTCACTAAGGTGGTCAAGTCTGTAATTAGACTTTGAAGTTCCTTTAGGATGTCGTTAGGAGCATACTCATTCTCGCTTCCCCACTGGCCTGTATCTAAGCTGTTAGCAAAATTCTCTGTGACGTACTGGCGGAGAGAAGGGAGGTTCTCTTGTATATTTTCAAGAGAAGTTTGGATGTTAGTAATTGAAGTCACCATCATGATTGATATTAGAAAATCTACTCTGTAGACCTCTTACCTTTCTCTATATCAAAATTGACATATGTAGCCGAGGACCTATTGAGAGCAGACATATAGCGCAAAGTTATGGTTTTTCCGGGGAGATGGGAGTACCATAGGCTACAAAGATCAATGATAAGTTTGATTTCCCAGTTTTTCCTGCTGCTACCTGCTTTATAAGCCTTTTAATCCACGCATCAAACCAGCCCATATATTTGCGTTATAGACAACTACATAGCAACACAATCAATATGGACAACAAGCACACCGAGGACTACGTACTAGTCCTAGAGGGCCGTACAGAGGTCCAGAATGCATCCGAGGTAGGCAAACTCTCCATCATCTCGGAGTTCCTTAACGAAGATGGCTCCGATAGTCTCAGCGAGACCATCGAAGCCAACTATAAGCGCGTGAAGCAAGAGATCCTAAGCCTTGTCGAAAGCGAGATCTAGCGAATCAAGAATGATGCTAAGCTCAAACATCTGATCAAGGAGTAGGGCTTAACGGAAGAGGAAGCCTCAGATTCCTAGGCAGTGCTCCACCACTCGGACTATGTACCTCAGTGAGGGGAATAAAAATTATCTCAGTGCTACCTTGCACTTTGCTTGGATAAAAGCCTGTACGAGCGATATCATATCCCATTTTCATCTCTAGGACTAGCTCCCTGAAGCGTTCAAGCCAGACTTTTTGCAAGAAGGCATCTATGCCCAGAGCCATCAACTCAGCCTTTTCCTCTTCTCTGTTTAAATGTGGCATAGCTCTCAACTTTACATCTAGGAGGGCATCAACGGCCTCCTCCCGCACAGTAGCCTCAGACTGGCAAAGGGCCTCGGAAAACATCAGAAGTATCTCAGCATAGCGATAGACTCCAAGCTGATTTACCCTTGGAGCAGAAAGGCTATTTCCCTCTCCAGCGAGCCAAAAGTAGGGTGCAGGGTTAAAGACTTCAAAGATGGTCTTATTACCTTCCTGAACTTTAAAAAAGGAGTGAAAAAACTGTCTGTCTTTAGCTCTTATATCCTCCTCTGCATACAATGATTGTAGAAGCTTGCTTGGCTCGTAAGCATTAAAGGCAACAGTAGTCTTCACATTACTCCAGCCCTTCGCCTTGCTAGGAAAAGAGAAAATAGACCTCGAACTACCATCTTTTGCCTGCCAAGTATGCAGGTACTCTTGAGCCGTAGGGTTTTGACGCAACTTATTGTAGGCAGATAAATCTTCACTGGGACCATGTCCTAGAAGTTGATACTTTCCTGATGCTAAGATAGGCCTCAAGATAGCGGTAGCTTCTGCCCACTTGTTTTCTCGCAGTGGCAACCCACTCATCTGGATATAAACTTCCGCCAAAAGAGCTCGAGCTATGAAAGCACTAACTCGAGATTTATTCTCTATAAAGGTCTTATGGGGTAAGCGAGCAATAGCATCTTGAAGATCTTTAATGACTAAAGAATAAAGAGCTACTTCTGTCCCTAATGTTGAGCTGGTACGAGTTGTGGGGTGAGCTCCAAAAGTTCTAAGTAGAGAAAAGCGATTAAGGGCTCGGAAAAACTTAGCCTCCCCTTGTAGTCTCTCCCGCTCTTGGACATTCACAGATGGACTGTCATTTATGCGTGCTATAATGGTATCGGCTTGCTCAATAGCATCGAAATAACTCGTGTATAGCTTCTTGCTAAGCTCTTGGACTTTAGGGCTACTCACCTTCCCTTGATGTAGATCGGGATAATAGCCCTCGCTAGCTTCACTCTCAATGAGTCTTGAGAGATAAACAGACCAAGCTAAGGGGAGGCCTTTTTTGGCATCTGCCTCTAGGGCTATAGAAGGATAGCCAAGATGATACAAAGCTTCGACAGCAGCCTGAGCCTCCTCTATATTCTGATAGGCATTTTGTGTCTGAGGATGTATCTCTCCTGGGAGTTGTTCTTTCTCACAAGCCCACAAAAGGCTACAAAAGATGACTAGACAAGAGTTTTTAAAGAATGTACTTATGTGCATAGGTGAATGATATTCTAGAATGAGAAACTATAGGCAATTTGACTCGTTATAGAGGATTTTGGGGGTGTCTGCAGGTTATGGAAAGAACGACCCTGATAAGACAAACTAGCATTTAGGCTATGTCGCTTGAGGAACCGATAACTCGCTTGATAGCGGAGGTTGAATATGCTAGCCTGTAGTTCCCCTTCATCGCGCGTTTGATTATAAGATAATGTTAGCCCCATACTCATCGCATCTTTCAAGAGGCGCTTGTTAAGATTAAGCATGGGACCAAAAGTGAACATATTCTTACGAAGAGCATAGTTGTTACTCCCATTAACTCCAAAGTTTATAGCAAGCTTGAGTGCTGAAAAATCAACGCTATAGTTGCTGGATAGGTTAAGAAAGCGAGTGAGCTTACCTGGCATAATATATCTTCCCTGTTTATCTGCGCCTTCTTGATAGCCTAAGCTTGCCGAGAGGCTATGGTTTTGTGCTTCACTCTGCTTGACCTGCCAGTTCATGTTGAGGTCAAGACTGTTGTTGAGCTGTACAAAGTTCAGCGTATCAAGATTCTCATAAGGCATCTGCTGATTGATATAGTCAAAACTAGATTTGATATTACGATGCCCCTGAAAGCTTGATGCCGACAGCGATAGCGAGAAACGTTCACTGGGCGTAAAGCCGATATTGGCTGAGCCTACAAAACGCTTGTTCTTTTCTTTCTTGTCGCCGGAGAGGTCATCTCGCTGTACCCCACCACTCAGTGCTAGGCTTAGTTTATCTGAGAAGAAGTTTCGGCTATAATTGACTGTTAAATTCTCGTAGTCATTATTAAAGTAGTAAGCACCTAGAGTCTCGTAGTCTGGACTAATACGCTCATAAGCAAGACCGATATGATTACCCACTAGTTCATAGCTAAGCTCAGTCTTAAAAGCATGATAAGTTTGACGAGCATTAGTGCGGAGGTCTTGCTGCATCAGACTAAGACCATACTCAAAAGACCACTGCAGATCCTTGATGAGACTAAGTCCTCCCTCGATACCCAATGCAAGGTTGGCTTTGGGACTAAGGCCAAGAGCATCGGCATCAAAAGAGATAACACCAGCTTTATCTTTAGCCGTAAACACTGTACCTCCAATGAAGAACTTATCTCCATCATAGCGACTCTTGAGCCCGTAGCCCCAGCGCTCGTAGGTTGGTCTAATACTCGGTAGCTCAGGATTGAAGTCAACCCGACGTAATAATCGACCACCCATCGCGGAGATTTGCCACTTCCCAGGTGTGAGCTCTAGCCCCAACCCCGTAAACTGATGCCCACTCATCGTATAAGGGCTAAAGGTCATCGACACATCGCCAATATGTGCCTTGATCCACTTATATGAAGGGTGTAAGCTGAGACGATTAGGAAGAGATGGATAGCTGAAGTTAGAGCCGTAGTTGTTGAGATTAAAAGACAAGGGGATATTGAAGAGCTCATAAACGGAGATATTAACTGCCCCCGTCACTTGATAAGTAAAGCTTTGCCGTGCTTGCTGTGGCTTAGCAGAAAAGTAGGAGGCACTGGTCGAAATACTACCACTAATCTTGATCGGCTTCTTCTTCCGGAAGCTCATGACCTCCTCTATGTCCACATTCTGGGCCTTCAAGCTTGGCGAGATCGCCAGCATAGCTATGGCTAAGAGTAAAGAAAAGGCTATGGTGAAATATATCCTTGACGTACGTAGCATAAACATAATCTTATTCTCCTAGTCGTTTTTCTATCTTGACATCTGCAAGAATGTATGATTGAGCTCCAGCCTCCACAAAGCCTTTGACTCTAATAATCCCCCTACGGCCATCAGAAGTTCTAAACAGAACGAAGTGTGGGGTCTGCGCTTTAGTGAAGTGCCTTCTACTAGGCTCCGCCCACTGAGTAAATCGAGAAAGAGCCTGTGCATTATTTAGAGCTTCAAAGCTATCATTACTCACCAGGATTCCCATAGCTGATGGGCTATTGATGAAGGTAGAGGCTATAGCATTGGGGATCGCTGGGAAAGCGTTAGCTCGTGCCTCAAGTGGAGAGAAGAAATAGCAATAATTGAATGAAGAGTTCAACGCAAAGAACCCGAAGTCAATACTTGCCCCTACATTCTCTTGTGCGATACGCTGAGAGGTTAACACGCCACCTAAGCGAGAGGAAAAGAAGCAACCGATACTATTCTTAGCTTCGTTAATGCCGAACTTAAGGTCTTGCTGGAAGACCAGACCACTATTGGGCTTTATCGTTAATGTCTTCTCAACAACCTTGTCCTCCTTACCGTTGCTAGCAATCAGTCTAAGGCGATAAATACCAGCCCGCTCAAAACGCACCGAAGGGTGCTCAGCCGCAGCGTTATCTATCGTAGCTCCCTCGCAAGACCAACGATAGCTTAGTCCTCCACTGGTTCGGTTCCGAGTCTGTAGCGTTAAAGGGGCCTCCCAGTCTTGGTCTACGGCAATGGGCTCATAGTCGAAGTCTGCCTGCATAGCGGGCTGTAGCGTAAAGCTTTTACTTTGCTCCTCATAACGACTACCATTGAAGACCTTGAGATGAATGCGATGTATGCCTCCATCTGCAAAAGTAACAGCGGAGGGATATTGCTCTGTAGATGAGCTGGG
>NZ_ALKJ01000027.1:0-37325 GCF_000292995.1 Porphyromonas sp. oral taxon 279 str. F0450
AATATCCACGCACGTAGATATTAGAGCCACGTACGTAGCCCAAACTTATCTGCCACTCGTCCATAACTTTTATCCCTACGCGGAGCAACAATCTAATATAGGTCACTTCACAAAGCTATATAGCTTCGCACCGAAAGCTATACGGAATCAGTCCAAAGCTATATAGCTTTCTTCACCATCCTATATAGCTCCACCTACGCACCCATTTACCAATATATGGGACCATTGCGCAAGCTGTGAAGAGATGGCCTTGCGCAATGGTCTCTTGAGATGAGCGGGGAGTGCCTCAAAAAGAAGCTCGCCCCCAGCTTCCGATCGGGAGCTGGGGGCGAGCTTATATATAAGGTGTAGGGATCTTAGTGCTTAGAAGCCCTTGCCGTGGCAGTGCTTGAACTTCTTACCGCTACCGCAGGGGCAGGGGTCGTTGCGGCCGATCGTGTGGGCTGCCTGAGCAGGCGTACGGCGCTGCTCTTCGCGGTCCTCGGGGCTGCCAACTTCGTGACGCTGCTCGTGGTACTGGGGCGCAGGGCGCTGTACCTCAGGGGCAGCTTCGCGGATCTCTACCTGACGGGGAGCTTCTTCCTCGGGAGGAGCGATGTTGAGGCGGACACGCATGAGGACGGAGGCCGTCTTGCGGTTCATGTCTTCGATCATCGCACGGAAAAGCTCGTAGGACTCGAGCTTGTAGACGAGGAGAGGATCCTTGTTTTCGTAGCTGGCGTTCTGCACAGAGTTACGCAGCTCATCCATCTCGCGCAGGTGTTCCTTCCAAGCTTCGTCGATGATATGCAGGACGATAGCCTTCTCGAACTCACGCATGATCGTGCGACCTTCACTCTCATCAGCTTCGCGGAGGTTGCAGCTGACGTTGTAGGCCATACGTCCGTCGGTCAGAGGGATCATGATGCGCTCGTAGACGTGACCCTGCTCAGTGAAGACCTGATGAAGCGTAGGATAAGCGATATCGGCGATCTGCTTAGCACGAGCCATGAAGGTCGATTCTACAGCTTCGTAGAGCTGGTCGGCGAGGTCATCAGCCTTGGTGCGGCGGAAGGTCTGCTCGTCGAAGGGAGACTCCATAGCGAAAGTACGCATGATGTCCATCGTGAAGCCCTCGAAGTCTTCGGCAGGCTGGTGCGTGTCGATGAGCAGGCGTCCTGCATCGTAGAGCGTGTTCATGACGTCCATCTCGATACGCTCACCCATGAGGGCGTGTCGACGACGCTTGTAGATGACCTCACGCTGGGAGTTCATCACGTCATCGTACTCGAGGAGGCGCTTACGGATACCGAAGTTGTTTTCCTCGACCTTCTTCTGGGCGCGCTCGACGGCCTTGTTGAGCATGCTGTGCTCGAGTACTTCACCTTCCTCGAAGCCCATCTTATCCATCATAGCGGCAAGGCGGTCTGAGGCGAAGAGGCGCATCAGGTGGTCTTCGAGTGATACGAAGAAGACGGATGAACCTGGGTCACCCTGACGACCCGCACGACCACGGAGCTGGCGGTCGACACGGCGAGACTCGTGACGCTCGGTACCGAGGATCGCGAGACCTCCAGCTGCCTTGACCTCGGGCGTCAGCTTGATATCGGTACCACGACCAGCCATGTTGGTGGCGATGGTGACGACGCCGGGCTTACCTGCCTGAGCTACGATCTCAGCTTCCTTCTGGTGGAGCTTAGCGTTGAGGACGTTGTGGGGGATCTTACGCAGGTCAAGCATCTTGCTCAGGAGCTGCGAGATCTCGACGGAGGTCGTACCGACGAGTACGGGGCGGCCTTCGCCTACGAGGCGTACGATCTCCTCGATGACTGCTGCATACTTCTCACGAGCCGTCTTGTAGATGCGGTCGTTGAGGTCCTGACGAGCGATGGGGCGGTTCGTGGGGATGACGACGACGTCGAGCTTGTAGATATCCCAGAGTTCGCCTGCCTCGGTCTCTGCTGTACCCGTCATACCAGAGAGCTTGTGGTACATACGGAAGTAGTTCTGCAGCGTGATGGTGGCGAAGGTCTGGGTAGCAGCCTCGACGTGGACGCGCTCCTTAGCTTCGATAGCCTGGTGCAGGCCGTCGGAATAGCGGCGGCCGTCCATGATACGACCCGTCTGCTCGTCGACGATCATGACCTTGTTGTCCATGACGACATACTGGTCATCCTTCTCGAAGAGGGCATAGGCCTTGAGGAGCTGGTTCACGGTGTGTACGCGCTCGCTCTTGATAGCATAGTCAGAGAGGAGAGCTTCCTTGCGTTCGGCGAGCTCCTCGGGGGAGAGACCTTGGTTCGACAGGTCTGCCAGGAGGCTGGCGATGTCGGGGAGGATGAAGAAGGTGGGGTCATCTGTACCGCGCGTAAGGAGGTCGATACCCTTGTCGGAGAGCTCGATGCTATTGTGCTTCTCGTCGATGACGAAGTAGAGCTCGTCGGTGACGATATGCATCTGGCGCATGTTGTCGGCCATATACTCTTCCTCGACCTTGAGCATACCGGCCTTGATACCAGGTTCGCTGAGGTACTTGATGAGGGGCTTGCTCTTGGGCATACCCTTGTAGGCGCGGAAGAGGAGGAAGAAGCCTTCTTCCTGCTCCTTCTTGTCTGACGAAGAGATCTTCTTCTTAGCGTCGATGAGGAGCTGCTGGCAGAGCTTGCGCTGCGCATCGACGACGGTCTCTACGTTGGGGAGGAACTGCTCGAAGAGCTGATCGTCACCCTTGGGCACAGGGCCTGAGATGATGAGAGGCGTACGGGCATCGTCGATGAGGACGGAGTCTACTTCGTCGACGATAGCGTAGTTGTGACGGCGCTGCACGAGGTCTTCGGGGCTGGTAGCCATATTATCACGCAGGTAGTCGAAGCCGAACTCGTTGTTCGTCCCGAAGGTGATGTCAGCGTTGTATGCCGCACGACGCTCGGGGGTATTGGGGCGATGTTTGTCGATACAGTCTACGCTGAGGCCGTGGAACATGTATAGTGGGCCCATCCACTCCGAGTCACGCTTGGAGAGGTAGTCATTCACCGTGACGACGTGGACACCATTACCCGTGAGGGCATTGAGGAAGACGGGGAGCGTAGCGACGAGGGTCTTACCTTCCCCCGTAGCCATCTCGGCGATCTTACCCTTGTGCAGGACGGTACCCCCGAAGAGCTGCACGTCGTAGTGCACCATGTCCCAGGTGATCTCATTGCCACCAGCGAGCCAGTGGTTCTGATAGATAGCCATATCATCCTCGATGCGGACGAAGTCGTGGCTGACGCTGAGGTCGCGGTCGAAGTCCGTAGCCTTGACGCGGATCTCGGCGTTCTCTGCGAAGCGGCGACCCGTGCTCTTGACGATGGCGAAGGCCTCGGGGTGGACTTCGTCGAGGGCGATCTCGAGCTTGTCGAGGATCTCCTTCTCGAGCTTGTCTACCTTGGCCCAGATAGCTTCGCGCTCATCGAGCTCCTTGCCTTCGACACTGGCCTTGAGAGCTTCTACCTCGGCACGTTCGCTGGCTACGTAGTCGTTGATGCGCTGACGGAGCGAGGCGGTGCGGGCACGCAGGTCGTCGTCAGACAGTGCATCGATCTCGGGGTAGACAGCCTTGACGCGCTCTACCCAAGGCGTGATCTCCTTGAGGTCACGCTGTGATTTGTTGCCGAATAGCTTCGACAATAGGTCTATGAATCCCATATATCTTGTTTTATTTCTTCTTGTATGATGGAGAGGGGAGGGCTTCCTTAGTGCTGTGATAGCGGGGAAGGGTGCTCCCTATATATAATAATGTATAGGGCGATGTGGCATCGGAGACCCTATACTCGGGGTGCGCTATCGTGCAGCGTTCGGCGGGCGGATGCGGAGGACGTAGGCGATGGCCTTGGCTACGTCGGGAGCTTCGACGATAGGGTAGTCGAAGTCACGTGCCGTGATGCCTGCTCCGAGGAGGATGCAGGGACTGCTGATGGCTGTGGAGTGAAGCCACAGGTTGGGGCTGTCTGCAGGGTCCTCGACCTCCCATCCGGGCGTGAGGGTCCAGTAGACGTCGGCCATATGGCGGACGTGGATCGAGCGGCGAAGTGCTCGGGCGGCATCGCTCAGAGAGGACTGGGTGACCAGACGCTCCCCAGCGACAGCCATACCGATGCCCTCCATCTCCTCGAGGAAGGCGGCCGACTTATCCTGGAGCTCGGAGAGTGCGATACGCTTCGTCTCAGCGAGCTTCCTATTGAGGTACACGCGTCCATCGGCGAGGCGCTCTACCCAGCTCCCCTGACCGTAGAGGGCAGAGAGATAGAGGTTGAGCAGCGCAGCACCCTTCTTCGCGCTGAACTGCCCGTAGCGGGCCTCAGCACCACGAAGGCGTGGACGGCGATAGTGGGTATAGCCCGTACCCGAGAGGGCGAGCAGGTAGTTGCCTTCGCCGAACTTACGACGGAGCTCCTGCAGGAGGGCTTGGATATTCTTGTCAAGTCGTACGTAGGCGTCGACCTCTTCGCTGGTCAGCTCACCCTGAGCTTCGCGTGGTGCGACGTCAAGGCTGTAGGAGAGAGCCAGCATACCAGGCGACTTACTCTCGGCATAGCCCCCTTGGTCGAGTAGACGTAGTGCAAGGCTCGTGACCTCTTCGTTGGCCAGAGCGCTGCGCTTGAAGTCCGCTGCCTGATGTCCCTGATAGCGGTGCGTGAAGCGACCACCCCAGTCGGACCAGGTGCGAGAGGGCGAGCTGTAGCTACGGAGCGGACTCCATGCCATCTGCCCACCGACGAGGCGCTTATTAGGCCCTTCAGCGGAGCGGTTGTAGGCCTCGAGGCTCTTGGGCATCGCCTCGTAGTAGCTCGAGCTGGCCCATGAGGCGATCTTGCTGTCGAGCCAGAAGGCACCGTTGGCAAACCACCCGCCCGAGGCGATAGCGGTCTCTGCGTCTGAGGCGATGGCATAGACCAACCCTGCACCCGAGGAGGCCTCCTTGATGCGGTCGCCAAGGGTATTGACTAAGAGTGCCTTGGGCGAATAGGTATCGCGGGTATAGCTTCCCGTGAAGCTGGGATCATGGAAGACCGAGCGCCAGGCATGCTCCTTCTTGCTCCAGAGCGTCGTGCGCTCGATGCCGTGCGTCTGGGGATAGGCTCCCGTATGCAGGGTAGCCGTGGCAGAGGCGCGGTCCAGCTCCGCCAGAGGGAAGCGGACATGCGGATAGATCTTCCCCTCGGAGAGCATCCGGCCTAAGCCATCCTCAGTGAAGAGGGGGCGTAGCTGCTCGAGGTAGTCTCCACGCAGATCCTCGATGGTGATATAAATGACCATGCGAGGGATATCCCCTGCGGAGAGAGGTTGCTGCAGAGCCACGAGGGCTAAGAGCGAAGTGAGGAGGTAGCCCATACTACGCTGCTCAAGCGAGCTCTTAGTCTTACCCATGACGGCGGAAGGGATTATGGATGAGTCGCCCTGCACTGAGGAAGGTCAGGCTCATGGCGATCAGTGAGAGGCTACTATTGAACTTCTGCCCTGAGAGCAGTCCGACGAAGGGCAATGCTATCAGTGCGACGAAGCAGACGGCATGGAGCACATAGCGCACACGCAGCGTCTTAGCACCGAAAGGCATCAGTACAGCCAGTAGGAGATATCCTGGGTGCAGAGCCAGCAGGTTCCAGTTCGGAGACACCATCGGATGCTCCGAGAAGAAGGTGATGAAGGTGAGTAGTGAACCAGCAAGTCCTGCCCCTAGATAGAAGACAAATTCGATCACACCAGGCACGAGCTTCCCCTTGCGTCGATAGATGAAGACCCCGATAGAGAGCAGGAGGATGAGGGAGAAGATGACGAGGGGATGGGTCACGCTGAGGCCTGCGGGTGCGATAGGGCGGGGCTCGCCATACTCCAGCGTCTGCTGGACGGGGCGTCCCCAGATCTCTTGGTCAGGGGTGACGATGCCCATAGCGAGGTGGGGGAGAAGGCGTGCGGCCTCCATGGGGATGAAGAAGCGGTCGCGGATACTCATCTTCTCATCCAGCTCGGGGCCCATCGCGAGATCTGTCCCCAGTACCAGCCAGGGAGAGGAGGCCTCCAGCTCGTTGATCGCCTCGCGCCAAGTCTTGTCGGGGAGTGGCGTGATGCCAGGTACGCTGTCCAGCACGAAGGTCAGCTGACTCCCGCGCTCGTCGAGCTTGCCGAAGTCCGTCAAGGTCGCGAAGTAGAGATCCAGCGGGCGCGTACTGCAGTTGTTGCGGAAGGCATTGTATCGGTACGTGCGGTTCTCGGGCTGTGCGTTCTCGATGAGGAGTCGCCAGAGATGGGCACGCTGCGCGCTGTCGGTATTGAGCACCAGCTCGCGGATGACACCACGGCTCTGATACTCGCTCATGTAGTCACTGGTCGCTATGGGCAGGACGATGTAGTCGGTCTTGCCCTGAGTGAAGCGCAGGGAGAAGTCGTCGGTAAAGTTGAAGATACCGTAGTTGAAGGTCACATCGATCCCCTGCTCTGCATCCCATACGCGTAGGCCTGCATGGCCGTAGAGGGTGTAGGAATCTTCGGCGCTTGGCTGGGCTGCCAGATAGCTAATCTGAGCGCTCTGTGAGAGGGTGAGGGGGAGACCGAAGGTCTTGTCATGCTGGGGCTGAGGCGTCTCAGCGACGCCCGTCATAGAGGCACACAGACATACCACCGCCACGAGGAGGAGGCGGTAGGTCATACCCAGGGTCTTATATATATGGTGTAGCTGGCCTATAGCTTGCATCGAATCTGATCAGATAGGACAAAGATACTAAAAGTCTGCATGCTCTCTTGGGTCAGGCCTTCCCCACAGAGCAGGCGGGGGCCTTCTCCCATCGTAAGCGTCTCGTCTTTGCTCTGATTTCTCGGGGGAAGAGCGTATGGGGGGATATGCTCCTTGTAGGTGGGATGGTGTGAACCTATATTGGTCGGCGGGCTGACCAATATGAGTACGTGGGTAGAGCTATATAGGATGGCGAAGAAAGCTATATGGCTTTATGAAGTGGCCTCTATTAAGTTATTGCTCCACGTAGGGATAAAAGTTGCGGACGAGTGGTAGATAAGTTTGGACTATGTACGTGGCTCTAATATCTACGTACGTGGATATTTAGATTGATGTACCTGGTCTTTAAGACTACGTACATAGATAGAGAAAAACCACTACGTGATGGCGCTTTTTCCTTCACGAGAAGGAGACTTTTCCCTCCGCCGGATAAGAGGAATACTCGTGATAAGGCGAAGGGCTTGCGTATCACTTCGGAGAGGTATATCGGGGAGCTGGGCTATCCTATACGATCTCACCATGGGATCTCCCTCGTCAGGTAGCTCCGCTGTCGCTCATTCGTCTACTGCGGGAGGTGGGGAGAGGACTATATAATAGCGTTGTTTCATAGGCGTTTATGGTGCTGATTTTTTTCTTCTATTATAAAGTTGCTACCTTTGTGTATCACTTTACTGTTGCACTCTTGCTGTTATGAAACACGCTCGCATGCTCTGTGTCGTCCTTGCGCTCTCTTCAGGTAGCCTTCTGGCGCAGACGACCTTCCCAATACAGGGCACCTTGAAGAAGACCGCCGACCGTACCCCTGTAGACTTTGCTAATATCCTCCTGAGACAGCCCGCAGATAGTACTCTCGTCGTAGGGACGACGAGTGATGAACATGGGGGCTTCCGCCTCGAGGCTCCTCAAGGGACTTTCCTCCTGGAGATCCATGCACTAGGCTACAAGCCCTTCCATAAAACCCTGACGGTCACGGGTACTCTTGACCTCGGCGAACTCCTCCTCACCGAAGAGACCAAAGAGCTCTCCGCTGTCCAAGTCACAGGCCGTCGCCCCATCATGCTCCGCAAGAGTGACCGCATGGTCTTCGACGCTACACAGATCGCTCCTGCTGCCAGCTCGGCTCTGGATGTCCTTCGCCAGACCCCTGGGGTGAATGTCTCCGACGATGGTGTCAGCCTAATCGGTAAGGGCGGGGTGATCGTCCTCATCAACGACAAGCGTGTCCGTCTCTCGGGGGCTGCGCTCATCGGGCTCCTACGCTCCTACCCGCAGTCCGACCTTCAGGAGATCCAGATACTCACCACCCCGCCTGCTAAGTACGAAGCTGAGGGGAATGCTGGTGTGCTGAATATCATCCTCAAGAAGGCCAAGAATGATTTCTTAGGAGGAAGTATCGCTTCTCGCTTCGCACTTCGTAACGATAAGGTCCTGTATAGCCTCAATACCAACCTCAATTACAAGAAGGACAAGGTCACCGCTTCTCTCCAGCTCGGAGGGGGCTCTTCAGGCTATGATGGTGGCCTAGGGACCTACCGCACCTATCCCAAGCAGGGCACTTTCCATTCGAGTGAGACCGCCTACTCGGGGCAGGGTCCTTACTTCAACCTTCGTGCGGGGCTAGACTATGTCTTCACTCCTGAGCTCTCCATGGGGGCGAGCATATCCTACAGCCCACAGAAGGATGATACTCGACGAGAGAATGATAGCCGAGACTATCGTATCCTCTCCAGTAAGGCTTATGAACTCCTACGCTTGCTTCCCGGTGTCGCCGACGAGACGGACAAGAGTCGCTATACGACGGCGAATGTTCACCTTGAGAAGAGCTTCAAGTCCGCTCCTAAGCGTCGTCTCTCGTGGGATGCCGACTATGTAGGCTATCGAAGCCAAGAGGGGCGTAACTTTACTTCCCGAGGCTTGATGCCTAATGGTACTCCCATCCCAGGCTCGGACTTCTACTTCGATGCTCTGACCGATCAGCACACCGACTCCTACATCACGAGCCTGGACTATACCGAGCCACTTGGTAAGGGGACGCTGGGCTTTGGGGCTAAGGGGACATGGACCCGCACCACCAACCGAAGCGACTACGATGCGAAGAGCTCCATGGGTGAGCGCCACGACAAGATCACCTTCGACGAACATGTCTATGCGCTCTATGCTGACTTCAAGCATCCGCTCTCCGACAAGTGGAATCTCCGCACGGGTCTTCGTATGGAGTACACCCACACGGCAGGCGAAAACAACGGCCGTCGTCTGGAGCACCTCAAGAGCTACCTCAATGTCTTCCCCACGCTCTTCTTGGGATTCAACCCCAACGACCGCCATGCCTTCAGCCTCAATGGTACTGTCCGCCTCAATCGCCCCCACTTCGGCCAACTCTCGCCGTTCGCTAGCTATGAGAACCAGTACAGCGTCATGCGAGGGAAAGAAGATCTGCGTGCTGCCAAGCGTGCCCAGCTTGCTCTCGGCTACACCTTCCTTGGGGCGCTGAACTTCCAGCTCGACGGAGGCTATCTCTGGGATGGTATCACGCAGGTCGTGCGCCTCGATCCCGTGACGAATCAAGGGAGCTATATGCATGACAATGCCGAGAAGACCTGGACCTTCGGCCTGGAGAATAGCTTCTTCTTCAATAAGGTCAGCTTCTTCCAGACCTACATCTCCCAGCGTCTCTGGTACTCCGATATGAAGATCGGCCCTGAGTCCACCTCACTCTACGGAGGAGCAGGCTTGAGCTATCATGTCAGTCTCAACAATACCTTCTTCTTCAATCGCAGTAAGACCTTCCAAGGGACCTGTTCCTTCTACTATCGGACACCTGGCTACGATGGAGGCTTCCATATGGGACACATCATCTCCGGCGGAGCGGGCCTATCCTACACGCTCCTCCAAGGGAAGCTTCGCCTTGCTCTTGATGCGTACAATCTCCTCCGCAATAATCTCCGTATGGACATCACGACACCTGACTCCCAGATGCACGCAGACAACGAGAATAATATACTCACCCTCAACCTTGGCGTGACCTACTCCTTCGGTGCTCCTATCCAAGGCAAGTCCGAGCGCAAGAGTGCCCAAGAGCTCCGCTCCCGCATGTAGTGCCCCGCCGCCTCCCGCTCTTGGGTCACTCCCGCTAAAGCAAAGCCCCCAGCAGCCGTCCTCGTGGCGCCTGCTGGGGGCTTGCTGTAGTCTATCGCAGCTCCGCTGTCGCCCGCTCGCCTACTGCAGGAGGCGGGGAGAGGACGTATAATAGCGGTGTTTCACAAGCGTTTATGGTGCTGATTTTTTTTTTCTATAAAGTTGCTACCTTTAGGGACCACTTCCATTAGCACCGCACTCCTTGAAATGAAACACATTCACTTGCTCTTAGTCGCCTTTGCGCTATCTTCTGGTAGCCTTCTCGCGCAGACGACCGTCGCTGTACAGGGCTCCCTAAAGAAGACGACCGACCGCATGCCCGTGGACTTTGCTAACGTCCTCCTGCGCCATCCCGCTGATAGTAGCCTCGTCGTGGGGACGACCAGCGATGAGCACGGGGCTTTCCGCTTGGAGGCTCCCGAGGGGACCTTCCTCCTCGAGGTGCGTGCGCTGGGCTACCGACCCTATCATCAGACGCTCACCATCGCTGGTGCTCTTGACCTCGGCGAACTCCTCCTCACTGAGGAGACGAAGCAGCTCTCCGCTGTCCAGGTCACAGGGCGCCGCCCGATCATGCTGCGTAAGGCTGACCGCCTGGTCTTCGATGCGACCCAGATAGCGCCTGCCGCCGCCTCGGCACTGGATGTCCTACGGCAGACGCCTGGGGTAAATGTCACGAATAGTGGCATTAGTCTCATCGGTAAGGGGGGAGTCATCGTCCTCGTCAACGATAAGCGTGTGCGCCTCTCTGGTACCGCTCTCCTTAGTCTCCTGCGCTCCTATCCACAGTCCGACCTTCAGGAGATTCAGATCTTGACCACACCACCTGCTAAGTACGAAGCCGAAGGAGATGCGGGCGTCTTGAACCTCGTCTTGAAGAAAGCAAAGAATGACTTCTTCGGAGGAAGTGTCACGCCATCCTTTGGGATCAAAAGGTCGCGACCTCGCTATGATCTCAGTACGAGCTTCAACTATAATCAGGGCAAGGTCACAGCCTCCCTTGATCTCGGTGCCGGTACGGGGCTGTTTGATGGTGATCTGCGTACCTATCGCACCTATCCTCAGCAGAAGACCTACTATGTCAGTGATACCTACTACACGGGGCGGGATAAGTACTTCAACGTACGTGGAGCGCTGGACTACGCCTTCACTCCAGAGCTCACACTCGGCTTCAGCGCCTCCTATACGCCACAGCAGGATAGTGCGCATCGTGAGAATGACTCTCGTGACTATAGCATCGCTCCCGATGGCTCGTACCAGCTCCTTCGCTCCCTCCCAGGGCTTGCGGTGAACACCGATCATGGGAGGTACATCTCGGCGAATGCCCACATGGAGAAGACCTTCAAGGGGGTGCCCAAGCGTCGCCTATCGTGGGATGTGGACTATGTCGGCTACCGCAATCGGGAGGATCGTAGCTTTACCTCCTCGGGCCTGACCCCTCAGGGTGCTCCTATCGCAGGCTCGGACTTCCGCTTTAATGCGCTGACCGATCAGCATATCGACTCCTATATCGCCAGCCTGGACTATGTCGAGCCCCTCGGTAAGGGGAGGCTGAGCTTCGGAGCAAAGGGAGCTTGGACGGGCACCAGCAATAGTAGTGACTATGATGCAGCGAGCACGATGGGTGAGCACCATGATAAGATCCGCTTCGATGAGCAGGTCTATGCGCTCTATGCGGACTTCAAGCATCCCCTCTCTGAGACCTGGAGTCTTCGCACGGGGCTTCGTATGGAGTACACCCATACGGCAGGGGAGAATAACGGCCGTCGTCTGGAGAACTTGAGGAGCTATCTCAACCTCTTCCCCACGCTCTTCTTAGGCTACAATCCCAATGATCGCCATGCCTTCAGCCTCAGCAGTACCATCCGTCTCAACCGTCCGCATTTCAGTCAGCTCTCTCCCTTCGCTAACTACGAGAATCAGTACACCATCATGCGAGGGAAGGAAGACCTACGTGCTGCGAAGCGCGCACGGCTTGCCCTCGGATATACCTTCCTCGGTGCGCTGAACTTCGAGCTCAATGGGGGCTACCTATGGGACGGGATTACGCAGGTGATACGCCTGGATCCTGCGACGAACCGCGCGAGCTACACGCATGAGAATGCCGAGAAGACCTGGATCATTGGACTGGAGAATAGCTACTTCTTCAATAAAGTCAGCTTCTTCCAGACCTACATCTCCCAGCGCCTTTGGTATAATGAGACGAAGCTTGATACCAATGTGTCCTCTCCCTATGGAGGCTCTGGTCTAAACTATAGCTTCAGCATGAATAATACCTTCTTCTTCAACCGCAGTAAGACGCTCCAAGGTACCTGCTCCATCTACTACGCGAGCCCACGCTACGATGACGGAGGTATGAGATACTCGCATAAATTCACGGCTAATGCAGGCCTATCCTATACGCTCCTCGATGGGAAGCTCCGTATCGCTGCCGATGCCTACAGCCTCATCTGGACCGAGCTCTACATCAATATCAATACCCCCGACTACCAGCTGCGCGTCAAGAACGAGTCGAATAGCCCCTACTGCACGCTGGGCTTGACCTATTCCTTCGGTGCCTCCATCGAGGGTAAGGATGAGCGCAAGAGCGCCCAGGATCTTCGCTCGCGTATGTAGCGCCCTGCCGCTCCCGCTCTTGGGTCACTCCCGCTAAAGCAAAGCCCCCAGCAGCCGTCCTCGTGGCGCCTGCTGGGGGCTTGCTGTATCCCTTGCCTGCAGGTAGGCCGCTACTTCCTTCGCCCAAAGCTTGTGCCTTCGCTCTGCCTTCCCCTTCGCTCAAAGTGCCTGCTTCATCGGTTGCACGGGCCGAACGTATACCCCTTCTCATCAAGACGTATAAATATCGCGAGCAAAACGTATACGTTTGGCGGTGAAAACGTATACGTTTCGAGCGTGAAACGTATACGTCTTGGGCAGGAAACGTATACGTTTTGCCCGCACAAGGTATACGTCCTCCCGCCATAGCCTCCTCCCGTCCCGAACAAACGCCCTGCTACGCCGCCCTCAGCCCCCGCAGAACTATCTACTATTCTTGGTAATTTAGATGCCTCATAAGGGGCTTCTTCGCAGTGGAAGACAGCTGCAGAGACTTATAGTAATTGGTTGATTTTTACTCAGAGATATGGATGCAAGGCGGTGTATGATCATAGACTTGGACTTGGAGAAGCAGGGGGACAAAAAAATGTTTATCTCCGAGCGGCTCGAATCCATTAAAATGAATGAGCATGGAGGCTGGACAGTGCGCTTCAAGTACTCTTCCGGTTTCTACCAATATAACAAAGCTCGCCTACTTTTTATACATGATCCTGAGGTTGTTAATCTCGAGGGTAGGGGACTCTATGTTCGAAATAAGCGTGTCTCCAACATCGCAGAGCTGCTACGTTTCACTAGCCCCCAACGTGATTTTTATCGGGTGACTTATACGAATGGCTATGTAGAGTGCCTCGATGGACGGAAGGTCTACATTACCCGAACACCAATAGACCTGACTGGGGGCTCTACGTGGGACTATCTGAAGAAGCTCGCAGCTGAGACGGGACTACAAAATAATGATGGGAGCAATAGTTTGGAAAAAGGCTATAGCTTGGTGGATGTAAAGCGAGATAACGTGCCCCTTGCTCAGTACCTTGGTGATAAGAGGAAGCTGGCTACGCGCTCTATGCCACGGCAGGTCTACTATCCCTTTGGTTGCAATGCCAGCCAAAAGGCAGCGGTGGAGGCAGCTCTGTGCCATCAGGTGAGTATCGTGCAGGGGCCTCCAGGTACGGGGAAGACGCAGACGATCCTCAATATCATCGCGAACTTACTCCTCGCAGACAAGACTATATTGGTGGTCTCAAATAATAATTCTGCCGTAGAGAATATCGCCGAGAAGCTCCAGCGTGAAGGCTTGGGCTTCCTCGTGGCACAGCTGGGGAACTCTGAGAATAAGGAGGCCTTCATCCAACAACAGCAACCCTATTACCCCGATATGGAGGGATGGGCGCTCGAGGATGCTTCGGCGGTCAAGAAGGTGGCCAAGGAGGCTCTGCGGAAGGTGTCTCAGGGCTTTGAAGACCAGACGAAGCAGGCGCAGCTACGGGCCGAGCTCAATGCCTTGCAGACGGAGCGTCAGTATAATGATCTCCTTAATGAGGCTATCGGGCAAGATGTCAGCTGGCTGAAGGATAAGTCTCCTGCTGGGCTGATGGCCTTACTTACGCGCTTTCAGCAGCTCGCAGAGCGGTCGGAGCGGCCCAGCTTTTGGTTTCGCCTCAAGAGTGCATTCACTTTAGGACCGCAGGCCTTCTCGTTCCTCAAGAGAGAGTTTGCGGAGGTCATCGCTTGCCTGGAAGATGCTTACTACTATGCTTATCAATCCAAGCTGGAAAAGGAACTGGTCGCTGTCACGGAGCATCTTCAGTCTATCAATCTAAAACAGGGGATTCAGGAGCTTACAAACTCTTCGAGTCAGCTCTTAAAGAGTGAGATAGCGAAGCGATATAGTAGTGGAGGAGCTCGAATCCTATTCACCTCAAAGAATATCAAGCGGGGGACTGAGGCCTTCCTCAAAGAATATCCCATCGTGCTAAGTAGCACATATAAGTCGAATGATAATATCAACTCGGACTATGTCTTTGACTATGTCATCATGGACGAGGCTTCGCAGATCGATATTAAGACGGGAGCATTGACCCTATCGTGTGCTATGAATGCTGTGATCGTAGGGGATGACAAGCAGCTACCTAATGTAGTAAGCCGAGAGGAGGCCCTTGCTCTCACAGCTATACGAGAGACCTATCAGGTCGATGACCGATATGATGCTGTGACGCATAGCTTCCTGAAGTCCTGCTTAGAGATCTTCAAGGATGCCCCCGTGACGCTGCTACGTGAGCACTATCGTTGCCACCCCAAGATCATTGAGTTCTGCAATCAGCGCTTCTATGATAGGGAGCTGATCTCCATGACGACGGATAAGGGTGAGGAGAAGGTGCTTCAAGTCCTACGCACCGTGAAGGGGAATCATGCCCGAGGGCGCTTCAACCAGCGTGAGATAGACGTCATCACGCAAGAGGTGCTCCCAGAGTTTCATGATCAGGGCAGCATCGGTATCATTACTCCCTATAAAGATCAGGCGCAGGCTATCAACCAGATGCTGGGCATGGATATCGCAAGTACGGTGCACAAGTATCAGGGGCGAGAGTGCGACACGATCATCATGAGCATGGTGGACAATAGTCCGACAGAGTTCTCTGACGATCCAAACCTTCTCAACGTAGCTATCTCTCGTGCCAAGACTCACCTCTGTATCGTGGCGACAGGGAATGATCTGCCTGAGGGGAGCATCCTATCTCAGCTCATCAGCTACATTCAGTACAACAACTTCGAGGTGAAGGAGAGTAAGTTGCGCTCAGTCTTTGACCTGCTATACACGCAGTACACTACGGAGCGCTTGGCTTATCAGTCCAAGCATCAGGTCTCTGGCCAACTATCTGAGACGCTCTTCTATGATACGCTACTCAAGGCTCTCAATGGGGTGGGGCGTAGCGAGCTTTCCGTGCTCTGTCACTATCCCCTTGAGAGACTCATCGCTGATGTGTCGCTACTGGATGCTGAGGAGCGAGCTTTTGTCAAGAGTCCTCTCTCGCACGTGGACTTCCTCATCTATAATTCGCTGACGAAGCGTCCGCTACTCGTCATTGAGGTCGATGGCTGGAGCTTCCATAAGGGAAGTACTACGCAGCAGGCCCGAGATGCACTTAAAGACCGCCTTCTCTCCAAGTATGATCTCCCTCCCTATCGTATCTCTACGACAGATATGGTGACGGTCGATATGCTGAGAGAGCGATTGGCTACTTTATTGTAGGCCTGTAGTAAGGCACTGTAGTTATTAGAAAAAAGCCTACCTTCGTGGTGCTTCCCAGGATGGGAAGTGTCTTTCTAAGAAGTGTCCAGAGAACGGCTACGAGCCGTCCGCAACCTATCCGCATACGGGGCAAGGTGCGAGAGGCAGACTCCCTGCCTGACACGAGAGGACGTATCGTCTCATCTAAAAATAAAAGGTATGACTACCCAAGCTACATCTACTTCGACAGAGGAGCTCGCATCCAGCTCCCGCACTATCTATTCGACTGAGCACCCCGAGGGGCAGCTGCGTCGGATGGATGGCACCCTGCTGCGTCTCTATCCCGCTACATCTCTCCCCGCACCGCTGACGCCCGAGGCACGCACCGAGGCTACTGAGCTCTTTCGCCAAAGCCTCTCCCTCTTGTGGCGGTATCGTGAGCGCATCCTTTCGGATAGCCGAATGTTCCTCACTCCCATAGCCGAGCCGAATGGCTTGGCATATCTGGGCGCCTTCCCCGCGGCGACACTGGGTGCGTACATCGAGCTCTGGACGCTGTGTGATGCTGCGCTCCTCACGGACGAGCGTGGGATCCAGCACTTTGTGACACGTGTGGCTGGTAGCCCGCTCTCTGGGAGCAATTGCTGCACGCTGGTAAGCGAGGAGGGCGAAGTCAGCACGTGCAGTGTGCGGGACTTTAGTTCGCTGTGGCGTCCCTTCCGTGGCTTGATTCGCCGCTACCGAAAGCCCCAAGCTACCGCCGAGCACTACACCCTCACCGAAGTCCTTACCCTCCTCAGCGAAGAAGGGTAGGGCAGTCCTATCCATATTGAGCGGAGGGAAAAGTGTCCTTCTCGTGAAGGGAAAAGCACCTTCCCGTAGTGGTATTCTTCTATCTATGCACGTAGTTTTAAAGACCAGGCACGTAAATCCCAATATCCACGTACGTAGATATTAGAGCCACGTACGTAGCCCAAACTTATCTGCTACTCGTCCACAACTTTTATCCCTACGCGGAGCAACAACCCTAATATAGGTCAGTGGGGCGACCAGTATTGGTCGATACGCGAACCACTATAGGTTCATAGTAGTGACCAATAGTGGTTGACTCGTGAACCACTATTGGTTTGCACTACGAACAAGTAGTGGTATGCATCCCTCCCCTCGCAAGTATAGTCAGCAAGCCCCCTGATGCATGCAAATAGCCGTGCGTCAGGGGGCTCTTTCTTTGCACCTTTCTTGTGTGCATATGTTTTACTAAGTTTGTGGTAGACAACTGAATCTGAAGACATCGAGTCTACACCACAAACGTCTTACCATAACTCACGATACCCTTATGAAGAAGAGCGCCCTTCATAGTCTATGTCGCCAGTCTCGGTGTGAGCACTCTCGCCTCATACGGAGCTCAGCAGGCGCTCAGCCTTGCCTCACAAACATCCCTCGACACAACAGATCGTCTGCAAAAGAAAATTGAACACCATGAAGACTCTATCTAAATGCCTCCTACTCCTCGTAGTACTCCTCTGTAGTGAGCAAATTCTCTTAGCCCAAACTATCAAAGGCACCGTAGTAGATGCTGAGGGGAATCCTATCGAGTTAGCCCATGTTATTGCGCGTAAGCGTGCGGATAGTACCTTCGTAGCAGGCTGTCTGACAGATGCCCAGGGGCGATTTGCTTTTGATGCGCTGTCTGCGCCTGAGCATATACTCACCGCCAAGTGTATTGGCTACAAGGCTCGCACAATAGCAGCTCAGCCGGTCTGTAATATCATCTTGGAGGGTGACGCCACCGAACTGTCAGAGGTCGTCGTGCTTAGCTCCTATGTCAAGCGTTCTCCCTCGGGGGATCTCTCTGTGCGCATCCAAGGTAATCCCATTGCTAAAGGGAAGAGCCTCATGGAGACTCTGCGCTATATACAGGGTGTCGAGGTGCTTAGTGGAAATATCTTGGTCAATGGTAAAGACCATACTATCATCTATCTTGGAGATCGCAAGATTACGGCCGAGCAATTACGCTCCATCCCTACCAACATGGTGAAGCATATCGAGGTGATACCCAATGCAGGAGCTTCTTTTGGGCAAGAAGCCCAAGGAGGCATCGTGCGTGTAACTCTTCGACAGAAGGAGGGACTTATTGGGGCAATTGGCTTGACTGCACAAGCAGATGGAGAGGGTTTTGTAGATGCCATCCTCACTCCTACGCTACAATATCAGTTTGGTAAGCTATCTGTATATAACAACCTTAAACTGGGTTCAGGGAATTATCGCACAAGGTACAAGCGTCAAGATAACTACGGCACTCATCATGTAGATCGAAAGTTTCATTCGGATAAGGAGTCCTTGGCTCTTCTAGAGAATTTGGGGCTACAGTATCAGCTTACTCCGACGCAATCCCTGCAAGTTTATGGAGGGCTATATCTGATTAAGGACCGCATCAATCAAACCAACCACAACGGGCTGCTGCTGAGTCTGAGACAAAAGACCCAAAGCTCTTTTATCGAAGGTAATGCGGGCTTGCTCTATCGAGCTAATCTGAATGTCGGGAAAAACTCTTCCTTCTCTACCAAGGTCGAGTTTCTCAATCAGAGCAATAGCGATCATATAGACTATGAGCTCAATACTCATGACGAGAATGAATTGAGGCAGAGGCTCTCCTACCTCTATGTGGAGCCTCGTTTAGAACTGAAGTCGAGCAAGGGGAGTAGTGTAAACTTGGGGATTCGCTTTAGCCATCTGAGAGACAGAAACGAAATGTCGGGTATCGCCAGCACAATACTCACTCAAGTAAAGCAACAAGACTTCCAGATCTCTGGAGGGGACTTTGCCCCGTGGGTAGAGTACAGTCGCATGATTGGTCAGCGAGCATTCGTGCAGGTAGGGCTGACCTATCAGCTAACAGATATGAAGTATAGCGATTATCTCAATCGGATTGCGTCTATCAAGAACCGTTATTCGGGTCTGTATCCCAATGTCCAGTTGCAGTACATGCTCAACCCGCAGAAGCAGTCGGGTATATCTATAGCTTATCGCCGAGACTATTCGCTGCCTAATTATGGCTACTATAGCCCTGTGGCTGTCTATCAAAACGAGAAGCTGTATAGCATAGGTAACCAAAACCTAAAGGAAGAAACCTTTCATTCTGTAGAGGCGAATTACTACATCAATCCCAATTGGACACTGACTTATAGGCTGAAAAGCGGTGCGAACATCATACATCTGCTTGCTCATCAAGCCCCCATGCAGCCAGATGTGGTGTACACGAGACCCGAGAATAGTGGCACGAGTCTACAGCACTATACTTCGCTCTCCTATACAGCCAGCGTGTCGGACTTTTGGCAGACAAATAATAGGGTCTTTGTGAGACACAACACAGAGAAGAGCCCAGGTAAGACCGTCTCCAGCGCTTGGCTGGGGTGGAGTGCCACCCAGCAGTTTAGATTGAGTAATACAATGGGACTAACGCTATCGGCTACTGGACAGACAGCAGAGAAGCATCTAAGCCATGAAGTAGGGCTACGCTATGATATAGATGCAGGTGTCTATATGAGCTTGCTGAATGATCGGCTACAGATCAATCTTGGGACGCTCAACCTTATTCATAATAGAGCGGTCATGCGCATCAAAACAGATTTTGCAGAGCTCGAGCGTACGGATTTGTCTCCTCGTAGACGCCTCAAATTAAGCGTGACATGGCACTTCTCCAGCGGAGATAAAATCAAGCGTAGTAACTCGCGTACAGTTAATTCGCCCACTCGAGAGACCCCCACACTGTAAGGCTGGATACTATCCCTCCCCTCGCAAGTATAGTCAGCAATCCCCCTGATGCATGCAAATAGCCATGCGTCAGGGGGCTCTTTCTTTGCGTCTTTCTTGTGTGTATGTATTTCACTAAGTTTGTGGTAGACAACTGAATCTGAAGACATCGAGTCAACGCCACAAACGTCTTACCATAACCCACGATACCATTATGAAGAAGAGAGCCCTTCATAGTCTATTCGCCTGTCTCTGTGTGAGCGCCCTCGCCTCATGCGGAGCTCAGCAGGCGCTCAGCTTTGCCCCACAAACCACCCTCGACACAAGCGCCAACATGATCAAGGTCGCTGATCAGCCCGTCTTCAAGGTCGCTACCTCGGTGCTGAACCTCAAGGAGGAGCAACTTGCGCTGAACAAGGAAGCGCTACCGAAGGAGCGAGCTGCGTATATCGCCTCCATTCTCAAGGAATGCCATTCAGATCAGGACACCATCATCGCCACTTCGCCGAGCTTCATCCTCGTGAAGAGCACGGGCACTCATAGTAAGCGTGATGTCGGCTACATGTATAGCTATCAGCTTGACTTCGAGTCAGGGCGCTGGGTCTGCATAGGTCTTGATGCCGCAACGGAGAGTGCGCCGACGATGGATGGAGTGTGTGGATTTCTACGGAGGGTCTATGTGATCAAGCGGAGGAATCGCGTGATCGTCAAGGATTCTTTCGGAGATATCGCCATCATCTATGTCCTACAAGGACGAGATCGCAAAGCTCCTTTCAGGGACACCTCTGCTTGGCGACCCGCCGACATCTCCGCTATGATTTCGACAGCGTACTATATTCAGAGGGAGTTCGATCCCAAGAGCCATGCCGTAGCGACTGGGAGGTATGTAAAGTAAATCCACTAAGCCATGAAGAAGCTATTCACCATCGTCCTCTGCTGCCTCTGCGCTCAGATCACGCTGCTCTCACAAGTCATATACTCGGGGCGGGTCATCTCGTCCGAAGACAAGGCGCCGATTCCCTTGGCCAACATCATCCTCTTAGCGCAAGACTCCTCCTTCATCGCTGGCGGGGTCACCGACGAGCTCGGGCGCTATTCGATCACGACGGAGCAAGGAAAAGGCCCGCAGTGGATACGAGCGACCTGCATCGGCTATGAGGATCTACTGCGATCGATTAGCCGCTACCCTCGGGAAGGTGCGGAGATCATCTTAGAGGTACAGACCAACCAGCTGCAGGATGTGACGGTTCGGGCGAAGCGCAAAGCCTTCAAGCTGAAGGATGGTACGTTCGTCGCCAACGTCGCGGCGGTGCCTTCACTCAGGAATAGCGGCTCGATTGACAACCTACTGAACCGCATCCCCTTCGTGCAGGGATCAGGCGGATCCTTCTCTGTGCTGGGGACGGGTGGTGAGGCTACCCTCTACCTGGATGGCCAGCGGGTGCAGGATGCGAGCATCCTCCAGCACCTCCGCTCCCAAGATATCGCGAGTGTCGAGGTCATCAATACCCCTGGCGCCCAGTATAAGGCCTCCACGAATTCGGTGATCAAGATCCACACGATAAGAAGCAGAATATGACCAGCTTCTCTGCTTCGCAATACGCTCTCCTGCAGAATCGCCTCAGTACCTACACTGGTGTCAACGTCGCTCACAGCAATGCTCGGGCTTATTGGAACTTCAATGCGGGCTATAGCCGCGCAGCGACGGTGAGTGGGAATAGCGATTACTACGGTATGCTGAATGGGAGTGGTGACCTATTGGAGACCTTCAGCTCGTCAGATATGACGAATCGAAGTGACATCTTCATGGGCGGCTTAGGGCTGAATATATCCCCAGCTAAGGAGACGAACATCGGCTTTGTTTCCAACCTCAAGGTGGTTGCTGTGACGATCGATTACGCTTCTGAGGGGCTGATCCACAAGGAGAGCGGGATCGTACGCCTGAATACTCCCTATACCTCCCAAATAGATTCACGTCCCTACAAATCCACGTCGAGCCTCTATTACAATGGGAAGATAGGTGCCACGAGTGTGAACGTCACCGATGAGATCCTTCTGGGGAGTGCGACGAAGTCCTCCGTATACGACGAGGTAGGTACTTCGGCACATGCGCAGACCAAGGGAGCTGATCGCTATGGCATGAACTCCCTGATGCTGTCCTTCCAGACACCTGTCAAGGGGGTGAAGCTGGGCTACGGCGCTGAGCTGGCCTTGAGCTTCAATAAGAATGAGCTGCAGCAGACGGAGCAAGGCATCGTGACTGACGTCGTTAGCTCCACGGTGAAGAATGGCCAAACGCTACTGGGTACCTTCGTTGATGTGAGGGCTCAGTGGCTGGGGCTGTCGTGGTATGCAGGCTTGCGATATGAGTATGAAGCCTCTTCCTATACGCAGAATGGTACGCGTGTCACCCGTCAGAAGCCCTCCCCTCACTTCCTAAGCCCCAGTTTCTCGCTGTCTTATTCGGGCGAAGACCTCCAAGCTACACTGTCTTATCGTAAGAGCCTCCACCGCCCAGCGTACTCGTCCTTGAATAACTTCACACTCCTCGAGAATCAGTACGTCTACCAGCAGGGTAGTCCCTTCTTACTCAACGAGACCAATGATGCCCTACAGCTCCTCGGCACGTACAAGACGCTGTCCTTCAGCGCCAGCTATAACTACATTCGGAATACGGCGACCACAGCGCTAGCCCGCCACGAGACGAAGGCTGACGTGCTGCTCAAGCGTAGGATAAATATCCCCAGCTATTCGACGCTCTCGCTGGGGCTGAATTGGAGTGATTCATTCGGTCCGTACTCTCCATCAATCGAGGTGGAATTCCAAAAGCAGCTCCTCAAGTACAGTGGCTTGACCTTCGATCGCCCGATGCTGGAGCTCTCGACAAGCCATTATGTAGAGCTGGGGAAGGGCTGGAGTGTGAACGCTGACGCCAGCTACTCAAGTAGAAGTCATAGCCTCTTCAGTGAGTACTCTGCTAAGTGGAGCTACAGCCTGATGCTATCCAAGGAGATAGGGAACTTCACCTTTGACCTCAGCCTGCAGAACCTCTTCCTTGACAACAAGCAGTACAGGACGCGCAGGATGGCAGGCATCTTTGCGCAGGAGATCGAAGCGCAGGACTTCTCGGGCGTCGGCTTGAACGTCTCCTACCGCATCCATTCCGTCAAGGCAGCCTACCGCAACAAGAAGGCCAGCAGCGAAGGCCAGCGCTTTTAGCCCCGTCTACACCCACCCTCAAACGCACCCTATGGTAGGTCGTCGTAAAAACCTACTGTAGGTCGTCGCACCGACCCACTGTAGGTCGCACCGACGACCTACCATAGGTTTCCAAAGTCCTCTATTCCGGTTGCTCTACCGACCCTTCCTTCTGCATCTTGCATTTAGACTCATGTTCTCTAAGGGTATCCTAAGAAGGATGGCATGTATCATCCCTCTTCTATGAGTCGAAGGATTGAGGGGGCTTCCTTGAGAATTGATACCTTTATCAAGCATCGATACTCATGGATGGAGCAAGATATGTGCAATAAAAGACAATGAGTAGATGCTCCAAGCGATACCGAAGTATGCACCTCTTCCTCTTCGTCTGTGGTGCGCTGGCCTTGGCAACCATCCCTAAGTAGTTGCGACCTAAATACGTAAACTCATGAATAACATTGCGACGCTAAAAGCTCCGCTTAATCCTAATGCTAAGGTGTATAGTATCCTTGCCGAGTAGCCTCAATGGTGGATGGATCGGATCCAGATGAAGGGTGTATATGTCGAGGTTCGCAAGGGCGAGATCGTCGATGTGTACGATGAAGGAGGGCGTATGGCAGAGATCAAATGTAACCGAGGAGAGTGCAGCGTGACGAGGAAACAAAGAGAGAGGCTATGCGAGGTGACCAAAGTCAACCATACATAGCCTCTCTAAAGGAGAGTATCACTAAAAGAAACTGCAACGTTACAGTCCGACCATACATATTAATGTTTTATGCAAGCCCGTGCGCTTCAGCACCTAACCGCTACAGTTGTTTGTTGATACTCTTGTCTTATTCTCTACTACAAATGTATGTATAATAAATGGAATAACCTAGCATTCTGCGAATTATTTTATATCGCAAGGGGCTGATACTGTTTTACTACGGGGATGTTAAGCAGCTCTACAGCTAGCTCATCAAATATCTCGAGTAGTTTAGCGACCATCTCACGGCAAAAAGTCTCTGCTAGTTCGGGCGATTGACGTAAGCTCGCCTTGCCTCCCCAGATATGTGTGATCATATCTTGTTCGTGTAGTTGCTCCAGTTCCAGCAGTGTTTTGACGGGAGTATTCGTATTCTCGGAGCAGATGCCTAGTAGACGCTGTTCGGCGAAGACCATCTGGCTTATGTCATCGTTGGCCCGCTCAAGATTATCTCGCATAAACTCGATAGCATGAGAGGTATAGAGCTCCTTGAATTTTGGATCTGCTATATAGAGCAAAGCTGTATTGAACGGCTCTGCCGACCAGCTCCAAGACTCCTCGAAGCGATAGCCCTTGGCTGTCTTGAGCTTATCTATGCTTGGATAGACTTCCGATAGACATTCTCTGTGAACACAAGCTACCGCATCTTTTTTCGGATTGATCTTTTCATCCAAGCTCTTCCAGACAACCATATCCGTATCAAGCATGACGCAAGGACACTGCATGTCTCGCAGCGCATAGAGCTTACCCCCTGCCCAGAAGATCGAGAAGTCTACTCGGTCTTGTATGGTATCTAGTACCGTGGTGTCAATGCCACCGTCCCAGATAAACGTCATATTCTGCTCCTCGTAGATCCTCTTGCCCTCAGAGTCGGTGTACAGCTTGATCGGACCATTGTGCCTGCGCCACTGTAGGGCAGACATAATCGTGGTCAGAAGCTCGAAGTCATCTATATGTGGCTCTTGACCTCTTGCTCTAGCAGGGGCTGTATGTGTAACATGAAAAGCTGGTATCTTCGTCTGCTTTGCTTTGATTCGGGCAGTTATGACTTGGGTTCGTAAGGCTCTTGGATCCAAGGGGCGAGTGTCCTCCGTCTCATTTGCCCGACTTATCAGCTTCATCCCATAGCTCCCATCGAGGTATCCCTCCTTGGTATTGGAGGAAATTCCACCTTTGTAGCTACCTACATAGGACGAACTCTCTTGACTAGCTTGGGATGCCTCGCGTCTCTGGCTATACTCCTTGATAGATGAGAGGATTTGCCCGAGTTTTCTTTGGTCAGACTCAACGATCACACGACATCGTCCTCGTGCCTCGTAAGTCTCAACGAAGATGTAGGCCTCTCCCTCTTGATGAGCCCTTACCAGTCCTCGCTCATCGACAGTCGCAACGAGGGGATTGCTAGAGCTCCACGCCAGAGCTTCTGGGACAATTGGCTCACTGGGATACAGTTGATATTCCCTTTTGGTGAAAATCTCAATCTTCTCGGCGTTGAGTCTTAGATCAGCTTTTGCACTGGGTCGTATAGGCTGGTCCAGAACAATGGCTTCATCCAAAAGTCCCAATAGCTTGGATAGCCCTATGGGCATATGGTCCTGCGTGGCTTGGAGCTTGACTTTGAGATGATGATTGCTCGTGATCGTCTGCTGCTCTTCACCATCGTGTTGTGTATCTGTTCCTGCAAAGGAGCATGTCAGATGCTTTTCATCGAAACTCTCGACCAGCGCATTGAACTCGATATCTAGCCGATCAACTGAGAAGTGAGGGATGGGGACTAGGGTCATCAGAGGGATGGATAGCTCTAGCATCCGCTCGCCGTTCTGGTATCTGAATGACACCATCACAGCCTCCTGATGCCCAGCCTCATTTTGCCTTAGGGTAACAGAGTTCAAGTAGCGCTTTGTCACTTGAGCTGCTTCTACCTGTGCTCGTATGCAAGCCCTCACCGGATCTCCGAGCATTTGGCTAAAAGGGAGTTTAGCCAATGCTGATTGGGGTGAATCTTGATTCTTCATAGCTACTTCCGACTAATAATCTCAATGCCATCGGGAATAACATACCCATACTTTTTGCGCTTTTCCTCAAATCCCTTCGGCACGATGAGCCGTCCGATACTGCTATCCTTGATGTTTAGCTGCTTGAGGGCATAGCAGTATGATATATCCACGACATCATGTGCACAGTTCTTGATGTCAAGTCTTTCCAGATGGATCGCAGAGGATAAGACGACCTGGGGGATTAAACCCTTTCCCCACTTGGAGAGTACCAACGTGTAGATTTGCTCAAGCCACCCAAAGTCCATGATAGCTCTGTGCTGTCCCTGTATCAAATCCTGCCCCGTACCCCATAGCTCTAGATAGAGCAAATCAGCTAGGCGACTCATAGCAAACGACTGCACAGCAGCTAGATTGAGTCGAGTACACCTGAAGGCCTTCAGACTATGGAAGGCCCCCAAATCATCTATGCTAATGAATGGGAACTGATCGTGTGGTATGTTGAGAGCTTTGATCTTGGGGATATCATTGCGCTCTATATGATCCCTCTCAGGTAGCTTGATCGGGATCTCTGTCTCGGATTTACTCCCAAATGAATAGTCTATGGCTATCTTCTGTGAAACTGATTTGACACAACCACGAGCGATGGCTCTGGCAATCTCTGGATCTTTGAGTGATAGATAGATGCTCTCTGCTGCCACTGACTGCTCCATAAACCCCAGCACCTTGCTGAGTCCAGAGGGAATGTGGTCTTGTGTGGCACGCACTGCTACGTCTATCGTGTTCTCCAGTTTGGTGGTCATAGTGTCACTGGAGGTCGTTGCATAGGTTGCCGCAATCATGCACTCGTCTTTCGATGCCTTTTCGTTGACCCCAGTGACTCTAGCCTTGAATGAGATCTCTAGCGTATCTATAGAGAAGTAAGGTACGGGAACCAGTGTAAGCAATGGAATGTGTAGGTATGCCTTGGTGCCATTGTTGACGAATGAAAAGGATACTACGACAGCTTCCTTGCCGTTCTCTAGACCTACCTCTCTGATATAGTGCCAAGTACTCATCGAGGACTGCTCTTGAGCGAGAATGCACGCCTTGAGCGGACCACCGATCAGATGATGAAAGGGAATTCCTTCCATCAGTTCGTTTACACTACTCATACCTTATGTTGTTAGTTTGTAGTATGACCGACTACGATAGCTACGGCGAATGGGTTATCTGTGGAAGGTGCTTGCCTCCTGTACGCGCTGCTTGGCGCGCTCTACATCGCCTAGTATCTCTAGAGCCCGCTTGGATTCTTGTTTGTTGATCTCGAGTCTGAGGCGACAGTGCTTGCACTCTATATATGAAGCCGATATAAGCTCGGTGATTGTGGTCTCGATGAAGTGGTTGCACTTAGGGCAGTTGAGCCCTGGTGTTCTTTGCTGGTTCATATTGTTCTCTAGTATTTTAATAGGTTAGTACTCTTCTGATAGCCTTGTGCTATTTCCTATAACTCTAAATATATCAGCAAACCCAGGAGGTAGGGGCGACTGCTTTAGCTTCACTCTAAAGGTAAAATTGCTCTGCTCGGTTTGCTTGTCTGGATTGAGTATTTGCATCTGAGTCTTGGATTCGTCTTGGCGTTCCAACTCTCCGACCATAGTGCGAAGCAAAAATCGCCAAGCGATATGCTTGTGTGCATAGTCGTAGCGTGCTCCATCCAATGGGAACTCGATGTGGATCTCTTTGGTCGCATTATCGGTACGCCGATAGGTGTTGCCTTGGTACCAAAAAGACCCATCGCCAAAGAGTTTGACTAGGGGGCGATTGCTCCACGCAAACTCGCTGACTTGCTTTTCAGTTAGTTTCTCCTTCCATAGCGTAATGTAGGGCCTACCCATAGAGAGTAGGACACATTGCTTGTCTTTGAGACCTTTGGTCGGATCGCTTCTATAGTATGATCTCTCGCCAGCCTCATTTATAATCATGAAGATGAGCTTACTTGTATTGATCAAAGACCTATAGATGTGGATCTCTCGAGCATAAACTCGCTTGTTCTGCTGTTTGTCGTAGTATTCTGTTAGTGCTGTAGATGGGTTTATGCTCTTCTCTGGGGAGGAGATACTGGGGGGATCCACTTTGGGCGCTTCCCCTTGAGTCTTAAGTTCTAAATGGCATGAACAAGAGAATTCTGCCTCCTCGATGCGCAGTAGGGACAAAGGGATCAACGTGATCACTGGGATCTGTAGGAGCATTCTACGCCCCTGCTCATCGCTGTAGCCGAAGGAGATAGGAGGCATATTGCGTAGCTCACCCAATATGCGCAGGTATTCCTCTAACCCCATCTGCTCGGCTTTAAGCGTAGAGATATGTGCCTCTTTGATCAGCTCTGCAAGCCCTATGTTCATATTGGTTGGTATATTACTCATTGTTGTACTGATGTATAGATATCCCTTCCGATGTGGAGGCACAGAGGATTAAACATTAGTCGTATTTGACAGCTGAGGTACCACCTTTAGGGTAATGGATTGGATTGACTCAGCTGGGTACTCCTTGAGCCGCTCGGCATCGATCTCGATACGTAGCGAACGCTCGGTACGACATGAAAACAGCTGGGCTCCCTGCTCCTCGTCTATGATCTTGCGGATCTCCTCGCTTACTTCATCGTCTAGTATACGTCGAGTCTCTGCCAGTAGCTCTGGGCCTCCAGGTAGAGTGAAGAGGCCTTCAATATCGCTATGTCGGAAGAGATCCTCCTCGCCTACTGCCAGCACCTGATCAGCAATAGCCTCGATCTCGAACTCATGCCGTTCGTTGTACAACTTGTCGATATTGGCTTTGAGCTTGGAGTGCATTCGGTGAGCGATGTAGTCGATGAGTCGACGATTATCTCCTAGATCATCTATATAGGAGAATCCATTGGGCGCGTATGGTACTCCAGATACCTGAGTTTGGTGAACTAACTTGCGAATTACTAGTTTGGCGAGCTGCTCCGAGATATTGCTGAGTAGGCGGTCACTCTCGGTTGCATTGAGCACCTTCACCTCCGTGATATCCTCTCCGTCTTGGATGGCATACCGTAGGTTTAGGGTTAGCTCTCCCACCCCTACGGCAGGGGGGACAGATGCCCCCCCCCCGCGTTTGGATGGTCTGAGAGAGCAAGCTCGCGGGCATACTTGGCCACTTCGTGCTGCGCTTGTATTACGTCTCGTAGCACCGATGCTATTACTTGCTTGAGGTTTGTCATAAGATGTATGCGGAATAATCCGAGTGTCTATTACTCGGCGACTGTAATGCTTTGAGTCTTCTCACCGGCTTCTATTTTGTAGTCGCCTACTTTCGAGAATGTTAGGATTACTCCTGAATCCGCCTCTTGAGATTCAACCCCATCGCTTGGGGTGCACTTGATTGCGCTTGGATCCAAGATGCCGTCCTCGTTGAGGTATCTAACGAAAAGTTTACGTCCGCCAGAGTTAGGCTCGGGTCTAACTTGCAGTTCTCCAGAAGGGTCGAAGGTCGTGATGGTATTGTTGAGCGTCTCGATGATCTTGGCTAAGCCACCAGGCATATCCGCAGGCCCTGCTTGGACCTGAAAGTCAACCGTTGTCTCGATACAATACTTGGACTCTTGAGTGACTTTGGAATCCTTCTTGTTGGAGTATTCGGCTTTACTTTCGGAGTCCTTGGAGTCTTTAGACTTTTTGTATTCCTTGTAGAAATCCAAAGCCTGTCCGCCATATTTTATCACCTCACGCCACCAAGCGGGGGTATCCTTCTTCTCCTCAGATTTGTCATCTGCGCTCTTCTTCGAGGCCTTTGCCGAAGTCTCTTCCCCTTCTTTTTTCTGTTCAGTGCTCTGCTCTGTTTTCTTATCACCTTCTTGCTTCTTCTCTTCCTCTTTCTTCCCCTCCTTTTTCCCCTTGTTTAGCTCTAGGGTAATATCAGGACCTGTCCCCCACGAGGAGGAAGACTTGATCGTGGCTTTGAAGCTGATACTGACAGCATTGATCTGGAAGAAGTTGATCGGCACGAGTGTGATGAGTGGCACCATGATCTTCTGCCTCTTGCCATCTTTGATGAATTCAAAGCCTACAGTAGCGGCGACTTGGTTATTCTCCTTATCGGAGAAGATCCCCATCTCTCGAAGAGCCGTGATTGTCGTCTGATGACTTTCGTTTTGTGCGGCCACGCATGCCCTAAGAGGCTCGCTGATCAGGTGGGTAAAAGGGATATCAGTCACCCCTCCCAGCGTAGCTTTACGCAAGGCAGCATAGTCAATGGAGCTGCTAGAATCCTGCTCCTTATCGATTTTGTCAGCCATGTTCGTATCTCCTATTCTTTACTGGGGTTATGAAGTGACTACGATCAAGGCTTGGCATTCACCACCCTTGACGTAATACTCTCCTTCTTCGGTAAAAGTAGCAATCACGCTCTCTCCGTTGCTCGATACTTTGAGGGGAGTTTGGTCGAATGCCCCACCGCCGTCTTGTCCCTGCCACTTATCTGCGGGGTCTGTAGCTTTGCGCCACATGACTTCTTTGGGCGACCAAACACCTTCATTATTTCGGTAGGAGATGATGATGGACTGATTGACTGCAACCATTTGGTCACTGACCGTTAGTTCACCCTTAGCATTGACCGTGTCTACAGCACTATTGAGGATCTCTAGCACTTTCGCCATGCCTGCAGGCATACTATCTTGACCAGCATGCACGTGCACATCCATAGTGTACTCGACACTGTACTTAGACTCTTGCGTAGCCTTGGAGTCTTTTTTGCTGGAGAAGTTAGCATGCATCTCTAGAGAGGCCTTGGCAAATAGACCTCGGTAACCTCCCGAGGCTTTGACACCAGCATCAACAGCCCTAGATCTCTTGACCTCGTTCGAGTTGGAGGCCGAGGCAGAGATCTGTGCCTTGAAGTTGATTTCGATCTCGTTGATTGCAATATAAGGGATGGGGACAATGGTCAGCAACGGGACGATGAGCATCATCCGGCGACCACCTTGCACATACTCAAATATGACGGTGATAGCCTTGGTGTTGCCCTCTTTATCGGTCTGCAGCCCTACCTGCTTGATGAACTCCCATGTCGTTTGAGCGGCTTGGGCTTGGGCATCAATACAAGCTGTGAGTGGCCCCCCGATGATCGATCCAAAGGGGATGGCCTGTAGGGCAGAGGTCGCAACTTGAGAGGGCGTAGTATCTATATTGGCCATAGCGTTTACGTCTATAAAATTAAACCATCATGCTAGGTCTCCATATTGATCCTTAGACGAGCCCAGATGAGCTTGTTGCATCCCCTATGGGGCTCTAGATCCTATGGAGCTTGCTTCCGTTACTTGGTTAAACTCATTCTCTTCTTGGAGAGCTACCTAACCCACTGTTATTTGCTCTCTGGTGACTTTCCTCCTCCGGTGGAATTGTCTGCGACTACGACGACCTGAATGGTTTCTGTGAGAGTGCCATCTGCATTGGATAGCAGATAGTTCCCAACCGTGAGATCTTCTGTCATCGCTCTGTTCTTGTTGCGAGTCTTGAGTAGGTCTTCGCCAGAAGGCTTATCCCCATCTAGCTTCTTGAGCCAGAAGTCTTCCTTGCGCGTGGAGAGTAGCCCTTCAGGAGTCTTATAGGCAGCCTCAAAGGAAGCCTTGGCTGTATTATTAGGTACTATCAAGATGTTGTTGTTGATCAAGAATTCGCCCTCTGGATTGCAGACATCCATGGCATTGCCGATGAGCTCCAAGACCTTTGCCATACCTGCAGGCATACTATCTTGGGAGGCATGTACTGCCACATCCATGGTGTACTCTACGCTATACTTCGACTCACGAGTCCCTACCGAGTCTTTTTTACTCGAGATAGAGGCCTGCATAGAGTTGTTGGAGTAGTTGCTCGAGTAGCTAGAGCTGTTGACTCCACTTCTGCTCTTGTCCCACCAATGGCCAGAGCGCGAGTAGCTACGGCTGGTGTCTCTATCGTAGTGACTGCTATAGTTCGAGCCTTTATGCTCATCTGTCTCTGTGATGGCATCTTGATCTGTCGCACTAGCTTGGGCCTTGATATTGGCCTTGAAGTTAATGTCAATCGTGTTGATCGCAATGTAAGGGATAGGGACAATGCTCAGCATAGGGACATTGAGACGAACCAAGCGCCCCCCTTGGATGAACTGGAAGCAGACATAGACTGCTTTTTTCTCCATCACAGGATCCTCAATGACATTGCCCTTGCTGTCCTTGACGGGGTTGCCATAGCGATCCAAGCGAGGAGCTGTCACAATGGTTCCGTCAGGCTTTCGTGCAGGTACATCTTCTAGCCCCACCTCACGGATGAAGTCGACAGTGGTCTGGGCTGCTATGCGTTGAGCTTTGACACACGCCTCAAGAGGGCCTCCGATGATGTTCTCGAAGGGGATCGCTCTTAGAGCGCTGGTGGCTACCGATGATGGTGCCGTGCTGATGATCTTTTCCATAGTAACTCTGAATTATGTGTGATTAAGAACTGGGAATTTAGCCTTCAATCTCGCTAGACATGTCTGAAGTATCCTACTTAGTCATGATCTATCTAGTCATTCTTCAACCTCATTGGGGTTCAACTATTTCGTTTGGTGAGGCCAGCTTGATCGTTTGGTGGTGCTAGCTTGTTTGGCAAAGGTATGCACTTATATTTTAAAATCCAAGTGCTTGAGGAGGCGCTTTTTAAATAACTATGCGTCTGCACTTCTCCCCCTTTGTGCCTCCCCCTTTGTGGTAGGGGTTTCCTGCATCTGATCCAAGCTGTTGAATGAAGCCTTTTAGCCGTCCAGGGGAGCTTGCTTCTTCCCTCCTTTTTCACCCGCTCTACACGCACCCCCAAAATAACCCTACGGTAGGTCGTCGGAAAAACCTACTGTAGGTCGTCTCACCGACCCACGGTAGGTCGCATCGACGACCTACCGTAGGGTTATTTTTCCCTCCTTCGTCGACCACTCTAGCTAGCCTTCCATCAAGCCTCTTTCTTCTCCTCTATACGTAAAGAGGATTTCCATAGAGAACCTGCAGGAACCTTATACGATGCTCCATGATGCAAGAGAGGCTATCCGTAAAGATTTTCTACTTTTATGGGAGCCCCTATACTCTTAGGGAGCCCCCCTATGCTATGCGTGAGGTCGTGAATATAGGGAGTAGATTTGTTAAGGTATATGCCTTTCAGCTTAGACTTGAGCTGTAGAAAGCCTCTGAGATCAAATCAGAAGCGATCCTATTTAAGGGTGGGGGCTAATGATGATGTGTTTATGTTAATGTCTTCGTTTTATGGTTACAGGGACAGAAAGGATATTTGAAGATGTCTATCAAGCAAGGGACTATGTCCTTGCTCTAGAGCAGAGTGAGTTAGATTGTGATGTTTTTCGGGAAAAGCCGCCGATGATGTGTTATCAGAATGATGGCTTCCGAGGTCGTCCTCGACCCATTCCCATTGATAGCCTCGACTTTCCACTAGTAGCCTATTTTAATGAAGCAGATGAGGACAAATTTATTATGACACGACTTCAGTCAGGGCGTTATTCACTTAAACCCAATCTGAGGGATCGTAAGTTTTTATTTAGGGGAGAAACGGAGTTTCATGATCCATGTAAACCTAGCTTGTTTCGGGATGCTAAGAAGACTTATTTCTTAGATCCTCTGATTTATGGGCATGAGATGTTTCGTCTAATTTTATCGCACCCTCTTGTTCAGTTATTAGATGTGGGGCTCGACTTGAACGGGAAACGTATACGCTTTGAAATGAATCTGTATGGCTTAACTCAACATTATTATAATCAAACGAGTCTATTGGACTTAACTAGCGATATTGATGTGGCATTATTCTTTGCTACACAGCGTTATGATTCGAAGACAGACTCATATTATCCAATAGTTGATGAAAATGAGGAAAAAATAGGGGTACTCTACTATTATAGTCTCGATTGCAGAACTGATTTTGTTCGCTCTTTTGGAGGTAGAATGTCGACAATAGGACTGCAGGTCTTTCCTAGGAGCGGTAGGCAAAAAGGTTTTTTGTATGATTGCGATAAAGACTCCAATTTTAATGACCACGCTCAATTGAGAGCTGTTCGATTTAAGCATAAGGAGATAATTGCAAATGAAGTATACGCTAAGATGGATGGAGGGCGACGACTATTCCCTCATGATATCTTACAGGATCATTGGGCTGGTATCCAAAAGGGAAGAGTCTCACTTGATGCTGTATATATCAACGTAGATCGAAATGGAGAAGAGGATGCTGAAAGTATAAGAGCAAAGTTGAATCGTTGTGGTATAGAGGTGGCGGACTATAAGCCCCTATTGACTGAGGAAGAACTGCATAGATACTATGAGGACGTTAGGAAAGAGAACCTCTGGGAAGTATTCTGTGACCAAATATATATACCAGGTGACAAAGATGGGAAGATGATGGCAGCTCTACGCAATGTGCCTAACAATCCAAAATATAACTGGGCATTCAAAGAGGGTATTCCTCCTCAAATAGATTACGATCAGGGATTTTTGTTGAAGCACTATAAGAAGGTGTTGATGCGAGAATAACCTACAATAGGGTTCACTATTGTGGGAGCATCTATCATTAATCCTTTTGACCATTCCTATTGCCTACTTAGAGGTGCGTATACGTGTCTAGGGCAAAAAAGTGACTAGTTTCTTCTGAATAACAAGAGAGAGTCGGGGTTAATTGCCTAGGTATCCTCTTTCCATATCTATTCTTATTCCCGTAGGATGTCAGGAAGTAGAACCAGTAGAGTGTCTTTCTGTTGGTATAGCAAGCTGTGGGAAGAAAAGTAAAGGGTACAAATGAAGCTGCTTGCTGATTTGCGCTCTTTTCTTTTCGGAGAGAGGGAAATATTCGATTTCTCTTTATCTCTTTGGGTAACAGATATCTATTCTTTGCGCAGGATGCACAAGGAAACTATCAAGAGACCAAGTCATGCCCGATCCTTTAGGGGCAGTTGCTGTTCTTCCAAGATGAGTAAATGGAAAGCTCAAGCGTGCGGAGGAGTAGGGGAGTCTGAGGGCTCGGTAGGTAGGCTTGGAGGATTGAGGTTAGCTAAAGGAAATAGTGTGAGGGGGCAAGGTGGGTGCAGTTTCCGAAGAGGTGGGGTGTGCTTTGCGGGCAGCTTGGTTTTATGGGGGTGTTTATTAAGAATTTCAGTTTATCTTTGATTGTGAAAGGGTGGCGGTAAGCCATGCCTTCGCTGAACAACTAATCTAAAGAGTAGATACGATGGAGAAGCTTACAGGCTTGATCGATGCACCGTTTACCCCATTCTACGAAAATGGGGAGGTTAATCTCGAACCCATAGAACGCTATGCCGATATGCTGGCAAAGAACGGGCTCAAGGGAGTTTTTGTCAATGGATCTTCTGGTGAAGGCTACATGCTGACCGAGGAGGAGCGAATGCGCCTAGCTGAGCGCTGGGTCGAAGTCGCTCCCGAAGGCTTTAAGGTCATTGTCCATGTGGGCAGCACCTGCGTGAAGTCAAGCCAGCGTTTGGCTGCTCACGCTCAGGAGATCGGTGCCTTTGGTATCGGAGCGATGGCTCCTCCCTTCCCCAAGATCGGTAGAGTCGAAGAGCTGGTCAAGTACTGTGAAGAGATCGCTGCTGGCGCCCCTAAGCTGCCCTTCTACTACTACCATATCCCCGCTTTCAATGGAGCTTACCTCCCCATGCTGGACTTCTTGAAGGCGGTAGACGGACGCATCCCTAACTTCGCAGGTATCAAGTACACCTACGAAAGTCTGTACGAATACAACCAGTGCCGCTTGTATGCAGGTGGTAAGTTCGACTTGCTGCACGGACAAGATGAAACCATCCTTCCTTGCTTAGCTATGGGAGGTGCACAAGGCGGGATCGGAGGTACCACCAACTACAACGGTCGTTGCCTCGTCGGGATCCTTGATGCTTGGAAGCGTGGTGACATTGAGGAAGCACGCGAGCTGCAGAACTTTTCCCAAGAGGTGATCAATGTGATCTGCCACTTCCGTGGGAACATCGTCGGGGGGAAGCGTATCATGAAGCTCATCGGCTTGGACCTTGGGAAGAACAGAACGCCCTTCAACAATATGACGGATGAAGAAGAAGCTCGCATGAAGCAAGAGCTGGAAGAGATCAACTTCTTTAGCCGCTGCAACATCTTCTGATATTCTCATAAATACCAGAACTGATGGATGTAAAGAAATATCTTGCGTACTGGGCAGACCGCTACCAAGACGATCTCAAGGAGAATATACTCCCCTTCTGGCTGAAGCATGGTTTGGATAGAGTCCATGGCGGTGTGTACACATGCGTTGATCGCGATGGCACGCTGATAGACTCTACCAAATCGGTATGGTTCCAAGGACGCTTCGGCTTCATCTGTGCCTACGCATATAACAACATCGAAGCGAACGAGGAATGGCTCAAGGCTTCCAAGAGCTGTATCGACTTCATCGAGCAGCACTGCTTCGATACCGATGGGCGCATGTACTTTGAGGTGACTGCCTCGGGTCAGCCTATTCGCAAAAGACGCTATGTCTTCTCTGAGTGCTTTGCCGCGATAGCGATGTCGGAGTATGCGATAGCATCGGGCGATAAGAGCTATGCTGAGAAGGCCTTGGCGCTCTTCAAGCAGATCCTCCACTTCATCAATACGAAGGGGATCCTTGCGCCCAAGTTTTGCGAAGGGGTGGAGATGCAAGGGCATTCGATCACGATGATCCTTATAAATACTGCTGCACGTATTCGTGAGGCTATACCTGCTGTCGAGTTGGATGAGCAGATTAGCCTGTCTATCGACACCCTCCAGCGCTATTTTATCCATCCCGAATTCGAAGCTCTCCTAGAGACAGTAGGGCCTAATGGTGAGTTCATCGACACCATCATCGGACGCACCATCAATCCTGGTCACTGCATCGAGACGGCGTGGTTCTTATTAGAAGAAGCCAAGTATCGTGGTGGTGATCCCCAGCTGACAGAGGTGGCCGTCAAGATCCTTGACTGGTCATGGAACTGGGGCTGGGATAAGGAATATGGTGGACTCATCAACTTCCGTGACTGCAAGGGGCTGCCCGTGCAGGACTATTCGCAGGATATGAAGTTCTGGTGGCCACAGACCGAAGCAATCATCGCGACGCTTTACGCCTACGAAGCCACTGGAGAAGAGCGCTTCCTGCGCATGCACCAGCAGATCAGCGATTGGACCTATGCTCACTTCCCCGATGCGGAGTATGGCGAGTGGTATGGTTACCTACACCGTGATGGTAGCGTAGCTCAGCCTGCGAAGGGTAACATCTTCAAGGGCCCCTTCCATATCCCCCGAATGATGATTAAGGGATCCATGCTCTGTAGAGACATGATGAAGTCCTAGTCATCGACCTTGAGTTTAAGAATACTACTAGATACTAACCATTCTCGTAAAAGTCCCTTATTCCTGCGCTTGTTGTGAATAGGGGACTTTTACTCCTAATCAGATATATGAAAAGCCTTACTAATAGTAAGTACTATCCATGGGTTGTAGTCGCACTATTGGGCGGTGTGGCGTTGCTCAACTATATGGATCGCCAGATGCTAAGTACGATGAAAGACTCCATGCAAGTGGACATCACGGACTTGCAGTCTGCTGCGAATTTTGGACGATTGATGGCCGTATTCCTCTGGATCTATGGCTTGATGAGTCCTATCTCTGGGATTATAGCAGACAATCTCAGCCGTAAGAAGCTTATCGTGGGTAGCCTATTGGTGTGGTCTTCTGTCACCTACTTCATGGGCTTAGCCACGACGTATGATCAAGTCTTTTGGCTGCGTGCCCTGATGGGGCTTAGTGAGGCTCTTTACCTTCCTGCTGGGCTGTCTCTTATTGCTGATTATCATACGGGAGGCTCTCGGTCGCTGGCCGTTGGTATTCACATGACTGGGCTATACCTCGGACAAGCCATCGGCGGG
>NZ_ALKJ01000028.1:0-19240 GCF_000292995.1 Porphyromonas sp. oral taxon 279 str. F0450
GTCTGAAGCAGTAGGATCTTGAACATCATCAAGGCATCATAGGCTGGATTGCCTGTGGCGTTCTGGGTCTTTGTATACTTCTTGTTGAGTAGTGTACGAATCCCTCGCCAGCCAACGCAAGCGCTGATCTGTCAGAGGAACGAGTACTTCATGCGGTCGCGACGCACCTGCGTATAGACTCGCAGGAAGTTCGGAGCGGACTTGGTTTGTTTGGTAGGCATAGCCATACAACTGTTTTGTTGCGAAAACACTAAATATCAGAGATATATGAAGTGGTTACAACCCAGTATGCCTTTGAAATACCGTGCAATGGTCTCAAAAGGCGATGGATAGTGATAGTCGGTGGCAATGTTTATAATCCTCCCCTCTCTAGGTTTAGGTAGCTAGAGAGCAAGGACGATTATGCATTAACCCTATTGATGGAGCGAAGCCTTTTTGTCTTTAGAATAGATTACTTACATGGCACTATTCTTCTATAATTTTAGCTGTAATACTGACCTCTTCTGATTTCAGCTCCGACTTATCATGAACCACAATCGTTTTTATGCATTCATCTATTTTGGGTTCCACATTGATGGTTAAGAGTCCCTCTTTATGATAGTCCTCACAGAGGAACCTCCAGATTAAATCTAATTTCCTAATTCCATCAGCAGGAATTATACTCATATGGAAATCTCGGTGATCCATCTGCACAAAAACCGAGCTTTTAGGTCTGTACTCTAACTGATTTTTATGTGTTTTAAAGACTTCCCTTTGCGCCTCTCTACTGGCATTAATCTGTGCCCTCTCTGCTCCATCCATGCACCAACCACCACAATAGGAAAAGTGATCATCAATTTTAACAATGTCTTCTGCTCGAAAAAAGACGATGAGCTTTGGCGTTTTGATAACAGTCTTTCCAATATTCTCTATCCTTATATCTAATCTACACCACCTTTTATCAATCTTCCTTGGTGCTCCGTATAGACTAGGTAGCAGTGGCAATGATTCAATCCTAAATTGTAGCTTTTTCTCAAAATGACTCAACTCTCGATATTCATAACGAGTAGTAGTTCTAACATATTCTGGGCATATTGTGACGTCTCTTTCGCCATCAAAAGACACCTGTATATCCGTAGTATCCTTAAATTGACAGTTATTCACATACCAGTTGTAGGTAGTTCTATATCGTTCTAGTTGATCAACAATGTCTTCCCATGCAGCAATATCAACTGCGAACAAGCCTTTTTCCCTATTCTCAATATCTTTCTGTCTGATGTAGCTTTCTGTATTGGCATCTTTATTTGCGGTAGTAGCAAAGATCAGTAACTTTATTTTAGGCAAGAATCCCAGCGCTTTTTCTATCTCAGCATCAATCTCTCTTTCTGTCAACTGCGCATTTGTATAATCATCCTTTCCTTTGCACTGAATGCCACAGTAACCACCATATTTCTCAACATAAGAAAATACATCGACTCCATGCTGATTCTGCCCTTGGCGACCATGTCGTTTAATTGTATCCTCACAGGTCCATATCTCTCCCCATAATAGTTTGCAAAGTTTCTCAAAATCTTGCCAATTACTTGGCTTTTTCAATTGGGTTGGCGCTATCATAAAAACATGATTTTTAATATCATTATCTAATTCTGCATTTAATCCTTGAGAAGGATTAAGTCAGCTTATACTTTCCCCACCTTACCTCACTGGTACTGATTTATACACTGAACCAAAGAATGTAGAGGCGTTATTCATGTATCATGCTATAATTTCCCTTACTATTCATGGAATAAACTCATACCTTATCTGTGACAAATATACTGAATAACACGACATTACACATACCTGAAAAGATAATTAATTTGCACAGAAGACTTACTGAGAGTCTCCAACAATCAGCGAAGAAGTTTCTCTCCTTACTGAGCGTATCAAAATCGGTTACCCAAAGGGAAGGGCAGACATAGACTTTCTCCTAAGCAGACCCCATAACATCTGGTTGGGGGGAGAGTGGCATCCCCTGACTCTATAACAGTTTAATCCCTTCCCTTCGGATTGGCATTGAGCCGAAGGGAAGGGATTAAACTTATTGCATGGCTAGCCCCCTTATAATGATAACCAAGCCTCACACAAACACCCTAGATACAGGACCTATGAAAAGGGTATCGAAGAGTTACTATAAATCGTTGTAACGAGTTACCACAACTCGCTTCGATGACTTACCACAACTCGTTAAACCGAGTTACCATAGCTCTTTGTGGCGACTTATAGTAACTCGTCACCGCACATTTTCTATCCTTCCTGTTTACTAGGGTGGAATAGGTGTAAGTTGCTATTTGAAAAAGATTAGGGTACTGCTACCAAATCCATAATATGAGACCATTGCGCAAGCCCATCTCTTCACAGCTTGCACTTTCCTCCACCGAACTGCGGAGTCTTTAGGCTGAAAAGTGGGATGCCTGTCTCTCCCCCTTGCCCCCTCTCGGGAGGATAACCCTCCCGAGAGGGGGCTTTTCTTGGCTATTTGGTGCTCTGGAGCACAAGAAGCCCAGGCATACGCTTCAGATTGTATGCCATAGCTTCCAAGATATTCTGTGTATGCGTTCGCTCAAGCTCTCGGTAGCGACATCGCCCTCCTGAACACAGCTAATCCCGTGCTTCTTGAACTGCTTATTCAGCTCCCTAAGGAGCTTGTCCATAATCCCCAAGCGGGTCAGTTCAGTGCGAAAGCGACAGATGATGCTGTGGTCTGGAGCTGGAAGGCCCATATCCAAGAGGAGGAATTCGCTGAAGAGGAGGGAGTCGTTGATCCGTTCTTCGACTTCGTAATCACTCAGGCCGTACCAAGTCTGAAGCAGTAAGATCTTGAACATCATCAGGGCATCATAGGCTGGATTGCCTGTGGCGTTCTGGGTCTTTGTATACTTCTTGTTGAGGAGTGTGCAAATACCTCGCCAGTCAACGCAAGCGCTGATCTGTCGAAGGAACGAGTGCTTCATGCGGTCACGACGCACCTGCGTGTAAACTTGAAGGAAGCTCGGTGCGGATTCGGTTTGTTTGGTAGGCATAGCTATACGACTGTTTTAGTTATGAAGATACTAAATATCAGCGGCATACAAAATAGTTAGAGCCCTGTACTCCTCGGAAATGCCGTGCAATGGACTCCTCTTCCTCGTCCACATTCCTCGGGGATAAGCCTGGGGATAAGTCGGTAGATGGGGAGGATGCTGCACTGCTCTTGGTGCGAACGCGCCGATGCCTACGGGGCGGTGTCGTGGGTATTTCTCGGGGATAATGCTGGGGATAAGGCTGTGGGAAAGGTGCTGCATGTAGTGGAGATCCTACACCTTTAGGGGGATTATCCACCTAAGGTGCACGGATAGGAAGTGCGTCGGTGTAAGGGATGCTGAAGGATCTTGTAGAGGATGGGAAAGCAACCTATAGTGGTCGCTGTGACGACCAGTAGTGGTTCACACGCCGACCAGTACTGGTTTGCTCACTGACCAGTAGTGGTTCGCTCGCAAACGACTATAGGTTCACACCACCCTCTTGTAGGAGAGGGCGTTTTGTCCTCGTCTTGAAGAGAATGTGATCCCTTGCATAACGCACTAAGGCCAGGAGGCGCAGTGTGCAGCCTCCTGGCCTTAGCCAAGGGTAGAGTATGGGGTAGGCTACTTCGTGACGGTGCCTTCGAAGGCAATCGTCGACTTCGTTTCAGCCTTGTTGAGTGCGGTGAGGATCTTTGTGATCTCTTCGCTGGGGCTCTTGCCGTAGCGCGTCTTGTAGCTATTGAGGTACATGATGTACATGGAGAGATCCAGCTGACCGGAGAGCTTGCCATCCTTGACGGAGAAGCTACCTACCTTGGGGGCGAAGGGCATAGCACCGTGCTTAGGGGTGTGGATAGTAGCACCATTCTGTACTTCGTATTCGCGAGTGCCTTCCTTGCCGGTGAAGGTAATCTTGTTGCCCTTGAGCGTGACCTGAGTGAACTCGCCCGTACCGAGGATGGCTTCGCCGAAGTTGAACTCGGTGAGGTTGATCTTACCGATGCTGTCGAGGGTGACTTCTGCGGGAGTGACCGTCACCTTGCTGATGGTGTAGGTGCCATCGGTGCCGGTGACGATGGGGTTGGGTGTTGGCTTGGGCTCGTTGTTTTCCTTGCCACCACAGGAGGAGAGGCCGAGGGTGAGGCCAGCGAGGAGAAGGACCGAAGCCCACTTCTTGGTATTCATGTCTGTGAACGGACTAAGTGTGATACGATGACGGAGGGGAAAGTCCCTCCCTACGGGGAGTAAAGGTAGCTCAATATATAGGCTTAATGACTCACAGTCTGCAATATACCTATATATAGGTAAGCGCCCCAGATAGCACGTGCTATCTGGGGCGCTTTTATCTAACAAGTAGTGGGGATTCGTAGGCTTAAGCCTTCTTACCCTGGTTGGCTACAGCCTCCATGAGCTTCTTGATCTCTTCGGGGTCACCGAGGAAGTAGTCCTTGACGAGACGGAGCTCATCGTCGAACTCGAAGACGTAGGGAACGGCCGTGGGGAGGTTCAGCTCGACGATGTCTTCGTCAGAGATGCCCTTGAGGACCTTGATGATACCGCGCAGGCTATTGCCGTGAGCTGCTACGAGGACGTCATCGTGCTGCATGAGCGAGGGGAAGATCTTGTCTTCCCAGTAGGGGAGCGTACGAGCGACCGTGTGGCAGAGCGCTTCGGTCAGGGGCAGGTAAGCAGGTACGACACCCGTGTAGCGGGGGTCAGCCTGAGGTGCGCGCTCGTCGGTAGCAGCCAGAGGCGTGGGAGGCACGTCGTAGCTACGGCGCCAGATCTTCACCTGTTCGTCACCGTACTTCTCAGCCGTCTCAGCCTTGTTGAGGCCCTGAAGCATACCGTAGTGCTTCTCGTTGAGGCGCCAGCTCTTCTCTACGGGGATCCAGTCGAGGTCCATGACGTCGAGGATCTGGTTGAGGGTCTTGATAGCGCGCTTGAGGTAGGAGGTATAAGCCTGCGTGAAGTGGAAGCCGTTTTCCTTGAGGATGGCTCCAGCCTTCTTAGCTTCTTCTACACCCTTCTCAGACAGGTCGACGTTGGTCCAACCCGTGAAGCGGTTCTCCTTGTTCCACACGCTTTCGCCGTGACGGATCAGTACAATTCTCTTCATGATTCGTTGATGGTCTATAAATGAATTAGTAATGTGCTCGTTTATCGACTGCAAAGATAGCCAAACTTATCCGTGCTGGTTGAGTTGGCCGAGGAGCTGGCGTACGGGCTCCCGCCAGTCCTCGCCATTGAGGGGCTGGTAGGTGTGTATGCCGAACTCCCGCGCCATAGCTACGTTCGCAGGGCCGTCGTCGAGGAAGAGCGTCTCCTCGGGGCGCATATCCCCCTCGCACAGCATCGTCTCGAAGATACGGCGGTCGGGCTTGACCATCCCCATCTCGCAGGAGGCGAACTTCTTCTCGCAGAAGGACGAGAGCGGACGGCCGCTGGGGAGGAAGCGGTCTGACTCGCAGAAGTCCATGACGTAGGGATTGGTATTGGAGAGGATGAAGATGCGGTAGTCCCCGAGCTCCTCCTCGATGAAGTCGAACTTATAGGCGTCTACTTCGCTGAGGAAGCCGAAGTAAGCGTGAGCGATGTCGTCGTAGGTGAGGGTACGACCCGCCAGCGAGCTGAGCGCTGCACGGAACTCGGGCTCCGTCATGCGCCCATCCTCGACCTGGAGGAAGTAACCACTCTGAAGGTAGGGATCCAGCATCTTCTCGACGTCAGGTACCCCAAGGGCAGAGAAGCGGCGTAGGGCCTCTTCACGATCCAGTCGGAAGAGTACGCCGCCGAGGTCCAATACGATGTTTCTTATCATTCAGTGTTTAGGATTTGGGTTGCATCGTGATCAGCGGGATAAGCATCTCTTCGAGTGAGATCCCCCCGTGCTGGAAGGTGTCACGATAGTACTGCACGTAGTAATTGTAGTTATTGGGATAAGCGAAGAAGTCATCGCTGTAGCTGAAGACATAGCGGTCGGAGAGATTGACCTGTGGCAGGCCGATCTTCGCCGGTACGATGGCTTCGTAGACCTCCTTGGGGTTGTAGGTAAGGGTCTTCCCGACCTTGTAGCGGAGGTTGGTATTGGTGTTTTTGTCGCCGACGATCTTCACGGGGTTCTTCACGCGGATGGTACCGTGGTCGGTGGTGAGGATCACGCGGTAGCCCATCTCGGAGATGTGCTTGAAGAGGTTGTACGTCGTCGAGTGGCGGAACCAGCTGCGCGTCAGCGAGCGATACGCAGCCTCGGTGTTGGCCAGCTCGCGGATCATCTTGCTCTCGGTGCGGGCGTGGGAGAGCATGTCGACGAAGTTCAGCACGATGACGTTCAGCTGATACTGCTTGAGGCTATTGAGGTTGCCTAATAGGCGCTCACCGAAGCGGGCTTCGTAGACCTTATTGTAGGAGAAGGAATAGTTCTTGCGGTAGCGCTGGATGAGCGTCTGGATCATCGGCTCTTCGTTGAGGTTCTTGCCCTCTTCGCTCTCTTCGTCGACCCACAGATCGGGGAACATCTTCGCGATGTCCAGCGGCATCAGCCCTGAGAAGATCGCATTGCGAGCGTACTGCGTAGCCGTGGGGAGGATCGAGAGATAGAGGTCTTCGTCGAAGGTGTAGAACTCGCTCAGCATCGCCTTCACCGACTCCCACTGGTCGTAGCGGAAGTTATCGATGAGGATGAAGAAGACCTTCTCGCCGGCATCCAGGAGGGGGAAGACCTTCGTCTTGAAGAGGTCGGGGCTCATCAGCGGGCGCGTCTCAGGCTCGCGGATCCAGCCCTCATAGTTGCGGCTGATGAAGCGGCTGAAGAGGCGGCCAGCATCGGTCTTCTGCATCTCGAGAAGTTCCTTCATCTGCGGGTCGCCTTCCTCGAGTTCGAGCTCCCAATGCACGAGGCGGCGGTAGAGCTCCTTCCATTCTTCGACGGAGAGGCGGTCGCTCATCTGCGCGCTGAGCTGAGCGAACTCCTGACGATAGTTCATCGTCGTGGCTTCGCTGATGATCGTGTTCTGGTGAAGGTTCTTCTTCAGGGACAGCAGGAGCTGATTGGGGTTGACGGGCTTGATGAGGTAGTCGGTGATCTTACCGCCGATGGCTTGGTTCATCAGCTCTTCCTCCTCGCTCTTGGTGATCATGATGACGGGGAGGAAGGGGCGCAGCTCCTTGATGCGCTGCAGGGCATCCAGGCCTGTAATCCCCGGCATGTTCTCGTCGAGGAAGATGAGGTCGAAGTTCTGGGTCTGTACGGCTTCGATAGCGTCGGCGCCGCTGAGGACGGGCGTCACTTCGTAGCCCTTCTCCTTGAGGAAGAGGATATGTGGCTTGAGCAGATCGATTTCGTCGTCTGCCCAGAGGATCTGATATACTTTGTTGCTGCTCATACTTTGCGAAGATACATAAAACTTATGGGGGGCTCTCCCCCTAACTATAACGGCAGAGGAGGCCTCCTCGGTGCCCTCACCTCGATGCTATTCTTCGGAGCTTCGTCTGCTTGCTCCTTTTTCTTGGTGGGAGAGGAGTGCGGGAGAAAGCGTGCGCCCCGCCCTATCCATCGTGATAGGGCGGGGCGCATGGCTATGGGGAGATAGGCACGGGGCCTATAGGTCAAGCGGCGTCTTGGGGTAGAGGTGATCCCACCACTGGCTATTGCCCTGCAGGTGCTTGGCGAACCATGCCTGGATCGTCTGCATCCAGCGATCCTGTCGCTCGGGCTCGAGGATGTGGTGGTCTTCTCCCGTCACTTCGATGAGCTCGACGGTGCGGCCGAGTATCTTCAGCGCATTGTACATCGCGGTGCTTTCGCTGGGGGGTACGTTCACGTCGGACGTCCCGTGCAGCAGGAGCAGAGGTGTGTGGATCTTATCGGCGTTGAAGAGCGGGCTGTGCTTGGTGTAGAGGTCGGGGTTGTTCCAGGGGTAGCTGCCTTCGGAGGCCACCGTGCTGTAGCTCATACCCCAGTAGCCCCCTGCCCAGTAGCTGGAGATGGAGCTGATCCCTGCATGGCTGGCGGCAGCAGCGAAGAGGTCCGTGCGCGTCTGCAGATACTGCGTCATGAAGCCACCATAGCTGGCACCAGCGCAACCGATCTTCTTCGCATCGACGAAGGGGTGCGCAGCGACAAAGGCCTTCACCGCACCGATGATATCGTCGGAGGTCTTCGTGCCCCAAGCATTTAGGTGGTCAGCAGCGAAGCTCTGGCCGTAGCCCACTGTGCCGCGTGGGTTCAGCGAATAGGCTACATAGCCCTGAGCGGCGAACATCGCCAGGTCGTACGTCGTCTCCAGCTCGCGGCTCAGAGGGATCGTCCCGCCGTAGTAGTAGACGATCATCGGGTACTTCTTCGAGGGGTCAAAGTTGGGGGGCAGGTAGTACCAGCCGTCGATATCGACACCGTCGGGCGTGTGGTAGACGAAGTCCTTCGCAGGGGTGAACTTCACGCCACGGAGCTTCTCAGCCGAGATGTCCCAGATGAGCTTGCTCTTGCCCGAAGCATCGAGGCTGTAGAGGCGGTCGGCATTGTTGAGGCTCTGGCCGAAGTAGTAGAAGGTATTGCCGTGTGAGGCGACACCGAAGCCACGGACGACGTCTTCCTTCGTATCGATCTGCGTGATCTTATTCGTCTTGACGTCGAGGCGGTAGAGGCTCTGGCGGCTGCCGTTGTCAGCGAGGATGTAGAAGGCCTTGCCCTTAGCGTGGTACTGGACGTGGTCTACGCTGGGATCGAAGTCGCGCGTCAGGGGCGTGACACGGCCCGTGGGGATATTGACGCGGAAGAGCTCGTGCTCATAGCCGTTGCCCACGCGCCCGTTGGGGAGCGTATTGCCCACGCCACCGAAGCTATTGGGCGAGCCCATAGCCAGCACGTCCTCTGTGCCGGGGATGAAGCTTACGCTACCGATCTCAAACTGCTTCGTGAAGACCGTATCGATACGGCCCGTGGCAGGTGTGTAGCGTAGTACTGTCGTCTGGTCGAAGGGGCTGTGCTGCCAGTCCTTCGTGTAGAGACCTAAGAGGAGCTGACTGCCGTCAGCGGAGAAGTCGAGGAGGCTCACCGAGCGGTAGCCGTAGAGTACGGGTTCGTAGACTCCCGTGGCGATGTCATAGCGATAGAGTGCCTGACGATCGCGCGCGCCTGGCTGACGGTCATCGGGCGAGAGGCGGCGGATGAGGAGCTTATCCTTCTCGGGGCCCTTGACCTCTTCGTAGATGTAGATGGAGCGCTTGTCGGGGCTGATCATGAAGCTCTCCCCAGGGATCTTGTCGATCCATACGGTGCTGCGACCCGAGATGGGGTCGATCTTCACCAGCTGGTCGCCAGCGCGATTCGAGGTCTTCATCACGAGGACGTCCTCGTCGGGCATCCATTCGGCGCCGTAGAGGGACTGCGTCGTGCGAAGGACCTTGCCCGTCGCACCCTCGCGGATCTCCTGAAAGCTGACGCCCTTCTTCGGAGCGCGCTCGGTGTAGGTCACCAGCACATACTTGCCCGAGGGGGAGACGTGGGTGTAATAGAGGCGCTTGCCGTGGGTGAGGTAGTTCCAGTTGATGTAGCGGACACCATCACTTGCAGCCTTGAGATCGAGCTGAGGCAGGCCTTCCTCGGGCTCAAAGACGAGCTTGAAGTCCCCGCGTGCCTTGTCCTCTGCGGTGGAGAGCACCTTGACGACGAGGTTCTTATTCGTAGCGATGAGCGTCAGCGGCACGGATATAGCAGGCACCGTATCGCTCTCGGCAAGCTTATCCTCATTCGAGCCTAAGAGCGTCTCGCCATCATAGAGCGCATAGCGAGCACGGCCATAGAGCTTGAGTGTGCCCTTGGTGAAGCCTTGGCTGATGAGGGGGAAGGAGTAAGAGGAGAACGTACTGGCACCGCTGGCGGGCTGGGCGACGGCGAAGAAGCCATTGGATGCCGCTGCGACGGATGTGCCCTTGAGCCCCTCGGTCTTGTAGGAGGTCTTCAGCAGGGAGCCGAGAGAGAACTTCTGGTTGTGGACGTCGACCGAATCGATCATCACGGGACGGCTCACCGCGTGGGTGCCGTAGCTCGTCGCCTTCGTGAGCGTCTGCGCCTGGGCAGTGCTCCCCGCCAGGCAGAGGGCGAGCAAGGCGAGGCTTGTAGTCGTTCGTTTCATAGCGCTTGATAGATGTGTATGTATGTGTCGTGGCGGAGGCTCTGAGGTGTGCGGCATTGCAAGGCCCTGCAAGTGTCTCCTTAGGGCAAAGATACGAACTACGGCGATAAAACTCCCTATCTCTGCCCCAGATTTTCCACGTCGCGAAGACCGCCCTTCACAAGGGCTGTAGAATGTACCTCATAAGGGGAGGTAAGCGAACCTATATTGGTCGTATCACAGACCTATATAGAGATTGTTGCCGCGAGTCCTGTACTCTATTTAGAGTGCTAAGGCATCGCACGCCCAGCTCCCCGATATATCTCTTCAAAGTGCTCAAGCAAGCCCTTCGCCTTATCGCGAGTATTCCTCTTATTCAGCGGAGGGAAAAGTGCTATTCTCGTGAAGAAAAAAGCACCTTCCCGTAGTGGTATTCTTCTATCTATGCACGTAGTCTTAAAGACCAGGCACGTAAATCCAAATATCCACGTACGTAGATTTATCGTCCACGCACGTAGCCCAAACTTATCTGCCACTCGTCCACAACTTTTATCCCTATACGGAGCAACAATCTAATATAGCTCTACCCACGTACCTATATAGGTTCGCTCGCTGACCAATATAGGTTCATACCACCCTCCACTATAGAGGTAGAGATCCCCTATAGCGAGCGGGCTTCTTCTGCACCCTCAAAAGATGGTTCGTTGTACCAAAAGGCAAGGGGAGTCTATCTCTTTGCTTGCAGACTCTTTGCTTTTGTGAGGAAATGCTACCTTTGATAGTACTAAGATCCACAAACACAAGTCCAATACGCACACTATCATGGCACATTACCGCAGACTCCTCCTCGGGGCTCTCACCCTTGTCCTCGGGGCTCTCTTCATCATCTCGTGTCGTCGTACGGCACGCGTCGGCTTCACCGAAGTCGATCTCAAGAACCTCCCTACTTGCGATTACCTCGTCGTCGACTATCCCCTCAACGTGACGGTCCATGTTGGCACTCAGACTGCCGTCGCCTTTGACGAGAAAATGCCGAAGCGTATCCGTGAGGATATCGAGGTGAAGGTCAAGGACAACATCCTCCTCATCAGTTCGCGCCACGAGCGCACGGGCGTCGATCCCTATGATGATGTCCAGCGCGGGAAGAGCGCCCACATCGATGTGTATCTACCCAAGCTCCTCGGGGTAGAGGCTACCTATGCCGCTAATATCTCCGTACCAGACAGCCTCCGTCAGTCGTCCTTCTCCGTCGTCCTCTCGGGGGCATCTGACCTCACAGACCTTCGCCTCACCGCCGACAGCCTCTCCGTCAGTACGGCGGGTGCCTCGGGCATCCGTGGCTGGGTGAACGTAGCTAAGAGCCTCGAGATCATCTCCTCGGGTGCCTCCTCGATCCGCCTCGCTGGGCAAGCTGACTACCTCTCGGTGAGCCTCTCGGGGGCATGTGACTTCCGTGCTGAGCAGCTCCATACGCGTGCTGTCGAGGCACTTCTCGCAGGAGCTTCGCGCCTCGACCTTGGGAATGTCGATACCATCAGCTATGGTGTGTCGGGAGCTTCGAACCTCAGATACCAAGGCCAGCCCGTCGTGATCGGTCAGGTCGTCACGGGTGCCAGCACGGTGAACTCTTCACCTGCTAAGTAGCACGCGCCTCCCTTCCTCTTCCCACAAGCAAAGCGAGGGGGCTACGGACGCAGTGTCCGTAGCCCCCTCGGCTTATATATGTGGGTGATGCGCTTAGCTCCTTAGTAGCTGATGCGGATCGATGCGGGCTTGCTCTCCTGCCAGAAGCGGTTGATGGCCGTCACCATGTAGCGGTATGTCGTACCACGCTCCATGCTGGGCAGGATGAAGTAGGGATTGGTAGAGATGCTCATCAGGTAGCGTACGTCAGAGATATCGGGGCGCGTACCTTCGGGGAAGGCATACACGGCATAGTAGAATGCCGTCTCGGGATCGCTGGGCTCGCGGTAGTCATCCCAAAGGATCATGTGCCCGTCTTCGTTGGTGTCCTCGAGGATGAGGCTGATGGCGGCAGGGGCCTTCGTCTTACCGAGAGCACCGTGTACCTCGGGAAGGAGCGCACGGTAGGTCTGGTAGCTGGTGATGAGGCTATCGCCAAGACCCTTGTAGTTCTTCACGAGGTCTTCGCCTGACCACCAGGAGTTCCCACTGCTATTCTGTCGGCTGAGGGCGAGCTTCTCCTCGAGCTGACCGCCGTCCATCGTGCGAGCAGCGTGCTGACCGATGTAGAGCTGTGCCTTCTTCTGAGGGGTATGCTTGCCCCACCAGTGCGTGAGCTCAGCGTAGTCGGCAGCCTGATGACCGATATTCCAGTAGACCTGAGGCACGATGTAGTCGACCCAGCCCTTACGCACCCAGTGTAGGACGTCAGCGTGCAGGTCATCGTAGGTCTGCAGGCCCGAGGTCTTGCTGCCTTCGCGTGAAGAGGCTTGGTTGCGGTAGATACCGAAGGGGCTGATACCGAAGCGCACCCAAGGCTTAGTCTCGAGGATGGTCTGACGGATCGTGTAGATGAGGCGGTTGACGTTCTCACGGCGCCACTCGTTCTTCTGCTCGGGACGGTAACCTGCCGTGAGACCGTAGCGGCTGAAGGACTCTTCGTCGCCAAACTCTAAGCCTGCCTGTGGGTAGGGGTAGAAGTAGTCGTCGAAGTGGATGGCGTCAATGTCGTAGCGCTGGACGATGTCGCGGACGATGGTGCTGATATAGCGGATGCTCTGTGGATTGCCTGGATCCATGTAGAGTTGCTTGCCGTGGCGGATGAAGAGCTCGGGCGAGTGCTTAGCAGCGTGGTTAGGCGCCAGATAAGCCTCGGCGTTGCCCGCACCACGATAGGGATTGACCCAAGCGTGGAGCTCCATACCGCGGGAGTGGCACTCGTCGATGACGAAGCCCAGAGGGTCCCAAGAGGGGTTCGGAGCTTCGCCCTGCTTACCGGTGAGGTACTTACTCCAGGGCTCGTGGGTGCTCTTGTAGAAAGCATCACCCTCAGCGCGCACCTGGAAGATGATCGTGTTGCAACCGAGGCGCTGCAGGAGTGCGATGCGGTTGCTCAGGAGCTTACGGGCTTCTTCGCGAGAGAGCGAAGCGTAGTCGCTGCGGTAGATCGTCGGGAGCCAAGCGCCGCGGAACTCACGCTTCACAGGCTGCTTGGGATCGGAGGGGCGGCTCTGGCGGGAGCTCACACCGCACGAAGCGAGCAGCCACAGCGAGGCAAAGGCCGAGAGTAGAAGGGCGGTGCCACGTGCACCAAGGGGGAGTCTGACGTTCATCAGGGGGATGATTAGGCGAGGTGGATCAGCTGATAGGTATAGAGTACCCAGAGGAAGAAGGCCACGAAGGGCAGCGTGAAGAGGAGGCTGTCGATGCGGTCGAGGATACCACCATGACCAGGGATGATATTGCCCGAGTCCTTGACACCGACACTGCGCTTGACCATCGACTCGAAGAGGTCACCCCACGTAGCGGCGATAGATATGATGACACCGATATAGCACTGCTCCCAGCCGAGGAGGAGACCCGTAGCGACGACAGCTGCGATGAGCCCGCCGACGAAGCCTTCCCAGCTCTTCTTAGGTGATACGGAGGGGAAGAGCTTATGACGTCCGAGGGTCGAGCCCGCCAGATAAGCACCCGTATCGTTGGCCCAGATCGAGACGAAGATCGTGAGGAGGATGATCGAGGTATCGGTATCGGTGTAGAAGATATTCGCGATGCTGAGGAAGCCCCCGACATAGATCTGCCCGAAGATCACCTTCGCCAAGTCGGTCGGCATAGCCTGACGCTCGCTGTAGATGCTGCGTACCAAGATGTAGAGCAGGTAGCCAGCGTAGGGAACGAGGAAGGCGGCGTACGCGATACCCTTGTCAGCGATCTCGTGAGTCGCCCAGAAGAGATAGACTGCAGCCGTAGCGTCGAAGATACGGCGCAGGGGGAAGAGGCGGTGAGTCGACACGAGGTTCGACCACTCCCAGGTACCGAGGAAGGCCAAGAGGCCGAAGACGATCATGTAGACGAGGTGCTCACGCAGCAGGAGTGCCGCGAGGATCAGGCCTACATAGAGGGAGCCGAAGATGGCTCGCTTGACGAGGTTACTCATTCGATGTTGCTTCTGTATCTGTTGTTGGGGTTGTGGATTCTTCTTCTTGCACCTGCTCCTTCTCCTGATTCTTTTCTTCGCGCTCCAGGATCATTTCGTCGGTGCGACTGACCCAAGGGCGCTTACCGAAGATGTGCTCTACGTCCTCGGTGTAGATGACCTCGCGGTCCAGGAGGAGCTGCGTCAGCGCCTTGAGGCCTTCGGCATGCTCACGGAGGAGCTCCTTAGCACGCTCGTATTCGACACGGACGATCTCGCGAGCCTCTTCGTCGATGAGCTCGGCGGTGCGATCACTGTAGGGCTTCGTCAGGCCGTAGCCATCACCCTGCATATCGTAGTAGTTGACGTTGGGGAGCTTGTTGCTCATCCCGTAGTAGGCGACCATAGCATAGGCCGTCTTTGTGGTGTGCTCGAGGTCGTTGGCAGCACCCGTAGAGATGCGACCGAGGAAGACCTCTTCGGCGGCACGACCTGCGAGCGTGGCGCACATCTGGTCGCGCAGAGCTTGGGTCGTGGTGATCTGACGCTCCTCGGGGAGGTACCAAGCCGCACCGAGCGCCTTGCCTCGAGGTACGATGGTGACCTTGACCAGCGGATTGGCGTACTGGAGGAACCAACTGACCGTGGCGTGTCCAGCTTCGTGGAGGGCGATGCTGTGACGCTCCTCTTCGGTGGTCATCTTGTTCTTCTTCTCCAGACCACCAACGACGCGGTCGACGGCGTTCATGAAGTCATCACGGGAGATGAACTCCTTGCCAGCACGGGCAGCGATGAGGGCTGCCTCATTGCATATATTGGCGATGTCAGCACCCGAGAAGCCTGGGGTACGGCGTGCCAAGAGATCGACGTCGACAGATTCGTCGATCTTCAGCGGGCGAAGGTGCACGAGGAAGATCTCCTTACGGTCGTGGACGTCGGGGAGGTCTACATAGATCTGACGGTCGAAGCGGCCCGCACGCAGGAGGGCTGCGTCGAGGATGTCGGCGCGGTTCGTAGCAGCCAGCACGATGATACCGCTATTGGTGCCAAAGCCATCCATCTCGGTGAGGAGCTGGTTCAGCGTATTCTCACGCTCGTCGTTGCCCCCGAGGTTGTTGTTGCGACCACGGGCACGACCCACCGCATCGATTTCGTCGATGAAGATGATACAGGGGGCCTTCTCCTTGGCGGTCTTGAAGAGGTCACGGACGCGTGATGCCCCGACACCGACGAACATCTCGACGAAGTCCGAGCCAGCAAGCGAGAAGAAGGGTACGTGTGCCTCACCTGCTACGGCCTTTGCCAGTAGGGTCTTACCCGTCCCTGGAGGTCCTACGAGCAGTGCGCCTTTGGGGATCTTACCCCCGAGCTGCGTGTACTTAGCGGGGTTCTTGAGGAAGTGGACGATCTCCTCGATCTCGACCTTCGCTTCGTGTAGCCCCGCTACATCATTGAAGGTCACCGAGGTGCTCTCCTTCTCATACAGCTGGGCCTTGCTCTTGCTGATATTGAAGATACCACCTCCTACACCGCCACCTGCGCCACCCGATGAGCGGCGGAAAATGTAGATCCAGAAGATGATGATGAGGGCGAAGGGGACGATATTGGCCGTGAGAGAGATCCAGCGGGAGCTCTCTTCCTTGTATTCTACCTTAGCGGTCGTGCCGCTGGTGTCGTAGGCTTCGGCGAAGCGGTCGACGGTAGGGATCTGCGTCTTTATCGTGTACTCGATACGCTTCTGCTCGCGGCCCAGCACGGGTGAGCGGTGGGTGAAGAGGCTATCGGCAGCACGCTTGTTCAGCTGTGCTGTGGCGGTCTTCTCCCCGCGGTCGACGGTGATCTGGGTGAAGGCACCCTGATTCATCATCTGGCGGAATTCGTTCCAACTCATATCCTTATTCTCGCCGAAGCCACCATCCCAGAGGAAGAGCCCCCCGAGGATAGCGAGGATGATCGCGTAGATCCAGAGTTCGTTGAAGCGGAAGGGACGCCCTGACCCGCCTGTTTTCTTTTGTTCTATCATTCGTTATCTATGTTGTCTTGTCGTTTGAGCAGGCAGGCGTATCCGGCCTTAGTCCCACTCTTATCCTAACAAAGACGATGCCATCTTAGTTGCCTGCGGGTGCGCGCAGGCAGAGAGCTGTAGAGCACCCTCCGTAGCCCACGGCTCTTCCCAGTTGTGGGGATAAAGAAAAAAGAGCGACGAAGAGAGTCTCGCTCACTTGATCGCTCATGCTATATACTGCGGAGAGGGCGGGATATGAACGCATCCCACCTATGTTGTTGTATGACAGGTTCTATCTAATCTAGTCAAGCGGGGAGTGTAGCAAAAGTGTAGCAGTTTTCTGACTGACTCTTGACTACTCTTCTGAATGGCTATTGAAAGTAAAACATCTCTCTTTTTCGGTTGACAAAGGTACAGAAAAACGAACGATAAGCAAAGCTTCTCTTTTATAGGTATTTACGCATATCCTTGCTACACAGTCTGGTGCACGGTGCAAGCCCTATATATAGAGGGCTTGCACCGTGCACCAGTGTCACCTGTGTGGCTGGGCAAAAATGACGTGTTCTCTTGAAGGAAAACCTTTCCTATCTCTATCTTATATCAGCCCCATTGCAGCCCGAAAGATATCTATGTTGCATCTGATGCAAGACCTCTTGCATTGGGCGCATAAACTTGCACGAAACGGGTTGGTTGAGCTCGGATGCGTTTATAACTTTGAGTATATGGAAAAACTACTCGAGCTCCTGAGAGCTACTCGCCTGAAGAATGGGATTTCGCAAGACTATCTTGCTGTAAAGCTGGGAGTTTCCTCAAGCTCTGTCTCGCGCTGGGAATCTAAAGGTAACTTCCCCAGTGTCGATAAGCTCTTTGAGTATGCAGAGCTTTTGGGGTTTACTCTTCAAGAGGTTCTTGCACTCAGTGCAAATACTCCTATTGAAGTCCCCAAGCCAGTGGGTAAGATTGAGATCTCTGCCTATGATAAAGCAACTTTCAAACGTCTTGTTGCACAACTACTCGAGGAGGGGGATGGTAACATTGAATTTGTCACAACACATCTGAAGTGATGGAAGTAATCTCTATGGAAAGCAGTGTCTATCAGGATTTGGTAGACCGCCTTAATCGAATTGAGCAGTATGTTGAGCGTACCACGCACCTACTTCAAGATATTGATGATGAGCTCGAGATGTCCACTAAGGATCTCATAGAGACGTTGAATGTCTCTGAGTCGACCCTGTATCGTTGGCGCAAGAAGAACCTAGTTCGCTTTCGCTATACGGAGAGTGGTGATGTACGCTACTTCTATAAGTCTCTGCTTATCTGCGCTCGCTGTAACCGCTTGCGTATCTCAGGTATGCGTAATGATGAGCTTTTAGATCGTCTTTTGCGCTACAAGGATAAGCTCATCCTCTCGAGTTGTCTCGCTTCAGAACGATAATCCCCATGATGATCGACAAAGAGCAAGTACTGGCTTTGACGGATCAGGGCCTCAATATCTTCAGTCACTATCTGGGGTTTGAGGTCAATCTGCATCGTAATTTCCGGAGTCCGTTCTATGATGACAGGCGAGCTTCTTGTCATATCTACTACGACAAGAAATCGTCGACCTATAAGTACTACGACCATGGCGATCCCTCCTATGCGGGGGATTGCTTTTGGTTTGTAGCACAGTTGCGGGGTATTGATCTGAGAGCGGGCTTTCGTGAGATACTGCAGATTATTGTTCAAGAGCTGGGGCTTCATATCCTTGCGGAAGAGCAGGCAAAGAAACCTGTTGCAACAGAGACTTTGCATACTTCTACGCTGAGTGAGTCTGTCCAGGATGAGCTCCCCTATAGCTTCGAGATTCAGCCTTTTGATGATGGGCTCTTAGCTTATTGGGCACACTATGGTATCTATGAAGATACCCTCAGGCGCTTTCGGGTACGGTCATTGAAGAGCTATAGGAGCCAGACGAAGGAGGGTAAGCCCTTTGAGTTGAAAGCTAGCCCTACGGAGCCTATCTATGCCTACATCGGTGATGGCTACATTAAGATTTATCGCCCCAACAGCTCGAAGATGCGCTTCCTCTATGGAGGACGAATGCCCAGTCCCTATTGTTTCGGGATGGAGCAACTCCCCAGTAAAGGTGATATGCTCTTCATTACGGGAGGGGAGAAGGACGTTCTCTCACTTTCCGCTCGACATTTCCATGCGATTTGCTTCAATAGCGAAACTGCGCAGATTCCCGAGCGTATCATTGAGAGTTTACAGCTACGTTTTCGGCATATTATCCTCCTCTATGATTCGGATGCTACTGGGCTTCGTGAGGCTCAGCGGCAGGTAGGTCGCTTGTCGGCTTATCATGTGAAGCAGCTCCAGCTTCCACTCAAAGGGACGAAGTCCGAGAAGGATATTTCGGATTACTTTGCTCTGGGGAATGAGGGGGCCGACTTCCGGGGGCTACTGAATACGCTCCTCTCTCAAATGTACACGCAAACGATGATGCTCCTTCGCTCGTGTGAAATCGACTATGATAACCCTCCTGATGCCTCTAAGTCGCTCGTGGCAGTCAATGGAGTACCACTTGGAACACAGGACAACCTCTTCTGTATCACGGGGGGAGAGGGTACGGGTAAGAGTAACTATGTCTCAGCGATTCTTGCTGGAGCTCTCGCTCAGCAGCGTTTAGAGGCTGAGCTAACGCTAGGGCTTGAAGTTACGCCGAATCCAAAGAGGCTGGCGGTCCTACACTACGATACGGAGCAGTCAGAGGCTCAGCTACACAAGAACCTGGGTAAGACGCTCCGCCGAGCATCACTCACGGCTGTCCCTGACTTCTACCATTCGCTCTATCTAGCTTCGCTCTCGCGTAAGGATCGCTTGAAGCTTATCCAAGAGAGTATGGACATCTTTCATCATAAGCATGGGGGTATTCACCTCGTGGTTATTGATGGTATTGCCGACCTCATTCGATCAGCTAATGATGAGACGGAGAGCATTGCTATCGTCGATGAGC
>NZ_ALKJ01000029.1:0-74320 GCF_000292995.1 Porphyromonas sp. oral taxon 279 str. F0450
GGCCCGCCTTTCTTTTTATGCTGTGGGTGAGGGTGGTACATCGGGTAAGGAGTGCTGGGTGTGGCTTATTGATCGCCTAAGCACTATGGGTGCGAGGGTAGAGCTATATAGGATGGCGAAGAACGCTATATGGCTTTGGACTGGTTCCTATATAGCTTCGTGAAGTGACCTATATTGGGTTGTTGGTCCGCGTAGGGATAAAAGTTGTGGACGAGTGGTAGATAAGTTTGGGCTATGTACGTGGCTCTAATATCTACGTACGTGGATATTTGGACTGACGTGCCTAGTCTTTAGGGCTACGTACATAGACAGAGGAAAACCACTGCGAGAGGGTGCTTTTTTCTTCACGGGAATGACGCTTTCCCCTCCGCTGGATAAGAGGAATAGATGCGATAAGGCGAAGGGCTTGCCCGATCACTTCGGAGGGGTATATCGGGGAGCTGGGCGTGCGATGCCTTAGCAGAATAAATAGAGGGTAGGACTCTCGGAAGTAGTCTCAGGAGAGCGGATGCAAGGCGCTCTCTTGAGGGGAGCGAAGGGCTTACCTCTACTTTTTGTACCTTTGTGTAGATCTGTACCTTAAGTGGTATAGACGGAAATCGTATTATTTATCCTTTAGCCTAAGAAGACTAAGAATAGCGTATGGGAAGAGTCCTCATTATCGGTGCCGGCGGTGTCGGTACGGTAGTGGCCAAGAAGGTGGCACAGAATAGCGACGTATTCACTGAGATTATGCTCGCCAGCCGCACGAAGAGTAAGTGCGATAAGATTGCCTCCGAGATTACCAATGTCAAGATCCAGACGGCAGCTGTCGACGCTGATAACGTCCCCGAGCTCGTCGCTCTGATGAAGTCCTTCAAGCCAGAGCTGGTCATCAATGTCGCTCTGCCCTATCAGGACCTCCATATCATGGATGCTTGCCTCGAGGCAGGCGTCAACTACCTCGACACGGCGAACTATGAGCCGCTCGACGAGGCTAAGTTCGAGTACAGCTGGCAGTGGGCCTATAAGCAGCGCTTCGAAGAAGCTGGGCTGACGGCTATCCTGGGCTGTGGCTTCGACCCAGGGGTGACCGGGGTCTTCACCGCCTATGCTGCCAAGCACCACTTCGATGAGATCCACTACCTCGATATCGTAGACTGCAACGGTGGGGACCACCACAAGGCCTTCGCCACGAACTTCAATCCTGAGATCAACATCCGCGAGATCACCCAGAAGGGTAAGTACTACGAGGATGGGCAGTGGCGCGAGACCGAGCCTCAGGAGATCCACAAGCCCCTGACCTATCCCAATATCGGGGTGCGTGAGTCTTACCTCCTCTACCACGAGGAGCTGGAGTCGCTCGTGAAGAACTATCCCACGATCCGCCGTGCGCGCTTCTGGATGACCTTCGGGCAGGAGTACCTGACCCACCTGCGTGTCATGCAGAATATCGGTATCACGCGTATTGACCCCGTCCTCTACAACGGCGTCGAGATCGTCCCCATCCAGTTCCTCAAGGCGATCCTGCCTAACCCCGGTGAGCTCGGTGAGAACTACACGGGTGAGACGTCTATCGGTTGCCGTATCCGAGGTATCAAGGATGGCAAGGAGAAGACCTACTACGTGTGGAACAACTGTAGCCATCAGGCTGCCTATCAGGAGACCGGTGCTCAGGGCGTGAGCTACACCACGGGTGTACCCGCCACGATCGGTGCGATGATGTTCTTCAAGGGCCTCTGGCGTCGCCCAGGCGTGTACAACGTCGAGGAGTTCGATCCAGATCCCTTCATGGAGCAGCTCATGAAGCAGGGCCTGCCTTGGCATGAGCAGTTCGACCTCGATCTCGAGCTCTGATAAGACTCGAGATGCGGCGTAGCGGAGCCGCCTGAGTGCCCTCTCTTAGAGGCCCAGCCTTGGGGCACTCAGGCGCCTTCCCCGCGCGCCACCCTTCCCCCCCCCTCACTCTTTACCCCCAAAAACCACACCCACTACCTCTAATCATGAACATCCTGCTGATCGTAGATCCCCAGAACGACTTCATCACCGGCTCCCTCGCCATCGAAGGCGCGATCCCAGCGATGGATTACCTCACCGCTTACGTCAAGGAGCACCACGCCGAGTACGACGCTATCGTCGTCACCATGGACCAGCATCCTGCTGACCACTGTAGTTTCGATGTCTCTGGTGGCCCATGGCCTATCCACTGCGTCCGCTATACTACGGGGGCTGCTCTCTATCCTCCTCTGGCTGATGCGATCATGGAGCGCAAGCGTCAGGGGCAAAATGTCCTCTTCATCCCCAAGGCGATGACTCGCCACAAGGACTCTTACAGTGCCTTCCACGATGCCGTGCCCGACCTCCTCATGAACGCGCGCCGCATTGATGTCGCAGGCCTCGCAGGGGACTACTGCGTCAAGACTACTATCGAAGATCTCAGACGCCTCCTCTACGCCCCTCAGATTCACACAATCGATGAGGCCATCGCCTGGATTGGCGAGCCCCAGCCTCTGGTGTAGCTCCTCCAGCGACCTCCCCTTCTAATTCCCCACACTCCTATGAAACGACTCATTGCCACTCTGAGCCTCCTCGCTATGCTCACTGCTTGCCAGACCAGCTCGACCAAGGAGAACCCCCTCCTCACCGAGAGCACGCTTGACTACCAAGCTCCCGACTTCAGTAAGATCCGCCCAGCGCACTTCGTCCCCGCTATCGAGGAGGGGATCCGTATCCAGCTCGCCGAGATCGACAGCATCACGAGCAATACGGCTGCTCCGACCTTTGAGAACACCGTGCTTGCGTATGAGAAGTCCGGTCGCCTCTTGGCACGCGCTACCTCTATCCTCTCTGCCCTCGTAGGTGCTGACGGCACCGAGGAGCTGCAGAAGATCGACGAAGAGACGACGCCCATGCTCTCCGCCCATCACGATGCACTGCTGCTGAATGAGAAGCTCTTCGCTCGTATCAAGGCCGTCTACGATCAGCGCTCCAGCCTCCAGGGCGAAGACCTGCGCCTCACGGAGGTCCTCTATGATCAGTTCGTCCATGAGGGCGCACTCCTCTCAGCTGCCGACAAGGAAGCTCTGAAGAAGATCAATAGCGAGATCGCTGTGCTGCAGACGAAGTTCACGAATCAGGTGAACGCTGGCACGAAGGAAGCAGCCGTCCTCGTCGACAAGGTCGAGGAGCTCGATGGCCTCTCCGAAGAAGCGATCGCCCGTGCTGCTGAGGCGGCTACCGCTGCAGGCCACAAGGGTAAGTACCTGCTGGAGCAGACGAATACGTCACGCCCAGGCTACCTCGTCGACCTCAACAATCGTGATGTCCGTCGTCGCGTCCTCGAGGCTTCGCTCTCACGCTGCTCGAGCGGTGATAGCACGAATACGCACCCCACGATCACCCGCATCGCAGCCCTGCGCGCCGAGAAGGCAAAGCTCCTCGGACTGCCCAACTTCGCCTCTTGGGCACTGAGCGACCAGATGGCTGGCCGTCCCGAGGCCGTAGAGCGCCTCATCAGCCAGCTGGCTCCCGCCTGCCGTGCTAAGGTCGCTGACGATGTCGCCGAACTCGAAGCCTTCGCTCAGCAGACTGAGGGGAAGGACTTCAAGCTCGCTGCTTGGGACCTCGACTACTATGCCGAGCGCCTGAAGAAGGCTAAGTACGACCTCAACGAAGCGGACCTCAAGCCCTATCTCGTGCTGGATAGCGTGCTGAAGAATGGTGTCTTCTACGCAGCCAACCAGCTCTATGGTCTGACCTTCAAGCCCCGTCCTGATATCCCTGTCTATGCTGATGGCGTACAGGTCTACGAGGTCTTCGACCAGGATAATACCCCCATGGCTCTCTTCTATACGGACTACTTCCGTCGCCCAACGAAGACGGGTGGGGCGTGGATGTCGAACTTCGTCCAGCAGAGCACGCTCTTCGGTACGAAGCCTGTCATCTACAACGTCTGCAACTTCGAGGCTCCCGCTAAGGGCGCTCCCGCCTTCCTCACCTCGTCGGATGTAGAGACGCTCTTCCATGAGTTCGGCCACGCTCTGCATGGCCTCTTCGCTTCGCAGAAGTATGAGACGCTCTCGGGTACGAATACACCCCGTGACTTCGTGGAAATGCCCTCGCAGTTCAACGAGCACTGGATGACGGACTCTGTCGTCCTGCGCCACTACGCCCGCCACTACAAGACGGGTGAGCCTATGCCTCAGGCGCTCATCGACAAGATGAAGGCTGCTGCTACCTACGGACAGTCCTACGCGCTGGCTGAGAACCTCGCTGCCGTGACGATCGATATGGCTTGGGGTATGCTCCCTGCTGGTCAGACGGTGAGCGATGTAGATGCCTTTGAGCGTGAAGTGCTCGCTCGTGCTGGTCTTGACTTCGCTCTCGTACCTCCCCGCTACCGCTCGGCTTACTACCTGCACGTCTTCGCTGGTGGCTATGCTTCGGGCTACTACTCTTACCTCTGGACGGAGGTCCTCGACCACAATATCTTTGAGTGGTTCGCCGCACACGGCGGGCTGACGCGTGAGAATGGTCAGCGCTTCCGTGAGATGGTCCTCTCACGCGGGAATACCGCTCCTGTCGGCACGTTCTTCACGAACTTCACCGGCCTCACGGAGCCCGATATGTCGAGCCTTCTGCGCTTCCGCGGCCTCACGAAGTAAGCTAAGGGTGCTTCGTCACCTCCCCACATAATAGGCGCCCCCCATCCCTCGGACTGAGATCCGTCGGGTGGGGGGCGCTACTTTATTATAGATAGCACTCCATAGGCTGGAGCGGAATACGTATCTTTGTCCTACCAGTAATAGATCCAGCACAGACCTCGAAGAATGACAGAGCACTACGTCGTCTCCGCACGCAAATACCGCCCCGACACCTTCCGTAGTATCGTCGGGCAGGAGGCTATGGCCTCCACACTACGCACCGCTGTTCGCTCGGGCAAACTCTCCCATGCGTATCTCTTCTGTGGCCCCCGTGGGGTAGGGAAGACGACGGCGGCACGCGTCTTAGCGCGGACGATCAACTGCGAGAATCTCTCCGCCGAAGGTGAGGCTTGCGGGCAGTGCGAGAGCTGTAAGGCCTTCGAGGAGCAGCGCTCCTTCAACATCTTCGAGCTGGACGCTGCCTCGAACAACTCCGTAGAGGACATCCGCCAGCTCACCGAGCAGGTGCAGATGCCTCCCGCGCTTGGTCGCTACAAGGTCTATATCATCGACGAGGTGCATATGCTCTCGGCGGCGGCTTTCAATGCCTTCCTCAAGACCCTCGAAGAGCCCCCCTCGTACGCTATCTTCATCTTAGCGACGACGGAGAAGCACAAGATCCTCCCCACCATCCTCTCGCGCTGTCAGATCTATGACTTCAAGCGAATCACCGTACAGGATATCACCCGCCATCTGCGCTACGTCGCCGATAGCGAGGGTATCGATGCCGAGGAGACGGCGCTCGGGCTCATCGCTGAGAAGGCCGATGGGGGGATGCGCGATGCGCTCTCGATGTTTGACCGTATCGCCAGCTTTGCCGGCGGGCATATCACCTACCAGCATGCGCTGGAGAGTCTGAATGTCCTCGACTATACCTACTTTATCCGCATCTTCGAGCTCTTCCTGAGTGGGGACCATCGTAGTGTCCTGCTCCTCCTGGATGAGCTGATGGGTAAGGGCTTCGAGGGGCAGACGATCCTCACGGGGCTATCCGCCTTCGTGCGCGACCTCCTTGTAGCCCAGCATCCCGAGACGCTCCAGCTCTTGGAGAAGCCCGATGCCGTAGCTGCCTCCTATGCGACCATTGCTCAGCAGTGCACACCTGCCAGCCTCTTTGCTGCGCTCAAGACTCTGGTGCAGGCCGATCAGCAGTATCGCGGGGCAACGAATAAGCGCCTCTTAGTCGAGCTGAGCTTCCTCAGTATGGTCCCTCTCTTCAAGCGGGACTCCGACCTCAATCTCCCTGCTGCGCCAGCCCCCGCTGCACCTCAGACGGCCACACCACAGGCTGCTCCTCAGACGCCACCCGTAGCTACACCACCGGCTTCTCCTGCGCCCAAAGCGCAGACTGCTCCCGTAGCACCTTCCGCACCGCAGGCCGCACCTAAGCCTGCCCCTTCGGCGGTGACGCCTCCTCCGGCACCAGAGCCCGCACCGACACCAGCACCAGCACCTGCGGCATCTGCTACACCCCCTTCGCCAGCTCCCACCTCGTCCGCTCCTAAGCGTCTCTTCGGAGCACGCCGTCGTGCAGACGCTCCCAGCGAAGCCTCTTCTACGGCTCCAGCTGAGGCCCCTGCCCCTGTCGAGGATAAGGACTTCACGGAGGATGACCTCCAGCGAGCTTGGGTGCGCTTCGTCGAGCAAGAGCTGACACCCTCACAGATCCTCTATCGCAATATCCTGCGCCCCGAGCTGCCGAAGCTCTTAGACGGTGTGCAGGCAGAGATCTCCCTCCCACCAGGTGAGGCCATCCATACCACGGTGATGGAGGTCTATCCCCAGCTCGTAGAGTTCCTCCGTACGACGCTGCAGAATCGTAAGTTCAACCTCGTCCTGCGCGAGAAGACCGTAGAGGAGCAGGCGAAGATCGTCCTCACCCAAGAGGATCGCTTCAATCAGCTCGCGGAGATCAACCCCGAGGTGCGCAAGCTCAAGGAAGCCCTTGGCCTACGCTTCTCCTAATCCCAGACCACATACATATACAATACGCATATAGCTATGAAGATCAAGAAGCACATCACCGCTCTTGCTACGGCAGCAGCCCTCTCGGCGACCCTGCCTGCTGTGGCCCAGCAGTCGCAGCACATGACGCCCGAGACGATGCTTTCGCTCGCTCGTGTCGGTGCCTCCGCCCTCTCTCCCGACGGCAAGACGGTCGTCTACAGCGTGGGCTTCCCCAGCATCAAGGACAATAAGATCCGCACCGAGCTCTTCACCATCTCCTCCGATGGCAGCGCACGCCGTCAGATCACCCAGGGTGTCGCTGGCGTACATGGCGCTCGCTGGATCCAGCAGGGCCGTCGTATCAGCTACATCTCTTCGGAGAGTGGCGCTCCTCAGGTCTGGACGATGGCTCCCGATGGTACGGACCGTCGTCAGGTGACTAATATCGAGGGGGGCCTCTCGGACTACCTCTTCTCGCCCGATGAGAAGCAGCTGGCCTATATCAAGGAGATTTCCTTCGGGAAGAGCACTAAGGAGATTTACCCCGACCTGCCCAAGGCTACGGGTCGTATCATCACTGATCTGATGTACAAGCATTGGGATGAATGGGTAGAGACGATCCCTCATATCTTCATCGCTCCCGTAGGTGGCGAAGCGATCACGGGCGGTAAGGACATCCTCGAAGGTGAGCCTTACGAAGCTCCCACGAAGCCCTTCGGCGGAGCAGAGGAACTCTCATGGAGCCCCGACGGTAAGACCTTAGCCTACTCCTCCCGTAAGAAGACGGGCATGGAGTACTCCCTCTCCACCAACACCGATATCTATCTCTACGACCTTGCCTCTGGTCAGACGCGCAATATCACCGAGGGGATGGGTGGCTATGACACGCACCCTCGCTTCTCGCCCGATGGCAAGCGCATCAGCTGGATCAGTATGGAGCGTGACGGCTATGAAGCCGACCTCAAGCGCCTCTTCGTCCAGGATCTGAAGACAGGGCAAAAGACCTTCCTCACCGATGGCTTCGAGTACGATGTCGATGAGCTCCAGTGGGCAGCTAATAGCCAGAGCCTCTTCTTCCTCTCGACGAAGCACGCCGAAGCTCAGCTCTGGGAGATCGCGCTCAAGGGCCGTAAGATCCGCCAGATCACCACGGGTATGCACGACTACACCTCGCTGGATGTGCAGGGCGGTAAGATCCTCGCTGGCCGTCAGAGCTACATTGAGCCCACGGATCTCTACCTCGTAGACGTCAAGACGGGTGCAGCGAAGCAGCTCACAGCAGAGAATAAGTCCACACTCGACGGCCTCGCTCCTATCTCGGTAGAGAAGCGCTGGGTCAAGACGACCGACGGGGGCAACATGCTTGTCTGGGTCGTCCTCCCACCGAACTTCGACAAGACGAAGAAGTACCCTGCGCTGCTCTTCTGTCAGGGCGGTCCACAGAGCCCCGTCAGTCAGTTCTTCTCCTACCGCTGGAATATGCGTCTTATGGCTGAGCAAGGCTATATCGTCATCGCTCCCAATCGCCACGGCGTCCCCAGCTTCGGTAAGGCATGGAACGAGCAGATCAGCGGCGACTACTCGGGGCAGAATATCCAAGACTACCTCACCGCAGTCGATGAGCTGAAGAAGGAACCTTGGGTTGACAGCGAGCGTCTCGGCTGTGTCGGTGCCAGCTACGGTGGCTACTCCGTCTTCTATCTGGCTGGTGTGCACCAGAAGCGCTTCAAGGCCTTCATCGCCCACGCTGGTATCTTCAATCTTGAGATGCAGTACATGACTACCGAGGAGATGTGGTTCGCCAACTGGGATATGGGCGGTGCTCCCTGGGAGAAGGACAATGCAGTCGCTCAGCGTACCTTCGCCAACTCCCCCCACAAGCTTGTAGGCAATTGGGATACGCCGATACTGGTCATCCACGGCGAGCGCGACTACCGCATCCTCGCAGGTCAAGGTATGGCGGCCTTCAATGCGGCTAAGCTCCGCGGCATCCCTGCCGAGCTCCTCATCTACCCCGATGAGAACCACTGGATCCTCCGCCCGCAGAACGCCCTGCTCTGGCAGCGTACCTTCTTCGGCTGGCTTGATAAGTACCTCAAGTAACCCCTATATGTCCGTGCGAAAGAACTGTTAGTCCCCGCTATAGTCCTTTCGCACGGCTTGCTTTCACCCTACCTCTCTCCCGAATAGGAAGCTCTTTTACCCACATCATTGACCCACTAACTCTCTTTCTGGTAATGAAGACCGACATCGAAATCGCCCGCTCGATAGCCCTCGAGCCGATCGAAAAGATAGCTGCCAAGGTGGCTATCCCCACCGACCACCTGGAGCACTACGGCAAGTACCTCGCCAAGGTAGACCTCTCCGAGCTCCAAGCTGGTCATAAGCCTGGCAAGCTCATCCTCGTCACGGCCATCACTGCTACGAAGGCTGGTATCGGCAAGACGACGGTCTCTATCGGCCTCGCTCTCGGCATGAACCGCCTCGGTCATAAGGCGGTCGTCGCACTGCGTGAGCCCTCTCTCGGCCCTTGCTTCGGTATGAAGGGCGGTGCTGCTGGTGGTGGCTACGCTCAGGTCCTTCCTATGGAGAAGATCAACCTGCACTTCACCGGTGACTTCCACGCCATCACCTCGGCACACAATATGATCACCGCGCTCCTGGATAACTATATCTACCAGAACCGCAATACGGACAAGGGCCTCAGTGAAGTCCTCTGGAAGCGTGTCCTCGACGTCAACGACCGTTCTCTGCGCTCCATCGTCACGGGCCTCGGTGGTCAGGTCAATGGTATCCCAGCCGAATCGGGCTTCGACATCACGCCTGCCTCGGAGATCATGGCGATCCTCTGTCTGTCGACTTCACTCGAAGACCTGCGTCGCCGTATCGAGAGTATCCTCCTCGGCTACACGAAGCAGGGGGAGCCCTTCACCGTGCGTGATCTCGGTGTAGCGGGTGCGATCACCGTCCTTCTCCTCGACGCTATCAAGCCCAATCTGGCGCAGACGACCGAGCATACCCCTGCCTTCATCCACGGCGGCCCCTTTGCGAATATCGCCCACGGCTGCAACTCGATCCTCGCCACCCGCATGGCGCTGGCGCACTCCGACTACACGATCACGGAGGCAGGCTTCGGTGCAGACCTTGGCGCAGAGAAGTTCTACAATATCAAGTGCCGCACGGCTGGCCTCCAGCCTGCACTCACCGTCCTCGTAGCTACCCTCGGCGGGCTGAAGATGCACGGCGGTGTCGATGAGAAGGATCTCAAGACGCAGAATATCGAGGGCGTCCGCCACGGGCTGGCTAACCTTGACCGCCATATCGAGAACCTCAAGAGCTTCGGGCAGACGGTCATCGTAGCCTTCAATCGCTTTGCTACCGATACGGAGGAGGAGATCGCACTGGTGCGTGAGCATTGCCACGCCGCTGGTGTGGGCTTCGCTGTCAATACGGCCTTTGGCGAAGGTGGTGCTGGTGCGGAAGAGCTCGCTCGCCTCGTCGTCGAGACCATCGAGCAGAAGCCCTCGCAGCCCCTGCAGTTCACCTATCCTCTTACCGCCTCCATCGAGGAGAAGGCTACGGCTATCGCTCAGCGCATCTACGGTGCACGCTCCATCCACTTCTCGGCGAAGGCACAGCGCCAGCTCGAGCGTATCGAGCGCCACGGCTGGTCGAAGTTCCCCGTCTGTATCGCCAAGACGCAGTATTCCTTCAGCGACGACCCCACGGCCTATGGTAGCGTGCGTGACTTCGATCTCGAGGTGCGCGACGTCGTCATCAACACGGGTGCTGAGATGATCGTCCTTGTCCTCGGCGCTCTGGTGCGTATGCCCGGTCTGCCCCGCGTCCCCCAAGCAGAAAAGATAGACTTCGTCGATGGACACATCGAGGGTCTTAGCTAATTAATACCTACATAACTCACTCACTACACTCCAACTCATGAACTACGATGTAGCTATCATCGGTGCTGGCCCCGGCGGTACCGACGCTGCAGAGCATGCAGCAGCCCACGGCCTCCGCGTCGTCATCTTCGAGAAGAATAAGCTCGGTGGTGTCTGTCTCAACGAAGGTTGCGTACCTACGAAGGCACTCCTGCACTCTGCCCATCTCCTCTCCGAAGCCCTCGATGGCAAGAAATATGGTCTTACGATCCCCGAAGCAGCCTTCGACCTCGGTAAGGTGATGGCGCGCAAGACGAAGATCCTCAAGAAGCTCGGTGCGGGTATCCGTATCGGTCTGCAGGGCCATGAGGTCGAGATCGTCACCGAAGAGGCTCGTCTCACGGGTCGCAGTGATGAGGGCTTCACCATCGCTGCAGGCGAGGTGACCTATACGGCACGCCACGTCATCATCGCTACGGGCTCACGTGCCTTCATCCCACCCATCGATGGGCTGAGTGACGTCGCCTTCTGGACAGCTAAGGAAGCGCTCGAGGTCGAGGAGCTCCCACAGCGCCTCGTCGTCCTCGGTGGCGGGGTCATCGGTATGGAGTTCGTCTCCTTCTTCTCTACGCTCGGCGTGGAGGTCACGGTCGTCGAGATGCTGCCTAAGATCCTCGGGCCTATGGACGAAGAGCTCTCTGGGGAGCTGCAGAAGGCCTTCGAGAAGCGCAAGGTGAAGTTCCACCTCTCCACGAAGGTCACTGCCGTGCGTGAGGGCAAGGTCATCGCTGAGCATGAGGGCGAAACGCTGGAGATCCCCTTCGACAAGCTGCTGGTCAGTGTCGGCCGTCGTGCTGTGACCGATGGTCTGGGACTGGAGACGGTCGGTGTCGAGCTCCAGCGTGGGGCTGTCGTCGTCGATGAGCACCTCCAGACCTCGGTGCCTGGTATCTATGCCGTCGGTGATGTCAACGGTACGTCTATGCTCGCTCACACGGCTGCTCGCGAAGGGCAGGTCGCTGTACACCACATCACCGGCACGGAGGATGTGATGAGCTACCGCGCTATCCCAGGTATCGTCTATACCGATCCCGAGATCGCTGCTGTCGGTCAGACGGAGCAGGAGCTGCGTGCTGCTGGTGTCGACTATGAGGTACATCGTGTGCCGATGACGCTCTCTGGGCGCTTCATCATCGAGAATGAGCAGGGCAATGGCTTCTGCAAGCTCCTCACGGATAAGGAGGGTGTCATCCTCGGTGCGCACCTCTTCGGTAATGGCTCTTCGGAGATCCTGGTGCCTGCGATTATGGCTGTCGAGCAGCGCATGAAGCTCTCTGAGCTGTCTCGCATCGTCTTCCCACACCCCACGGTCTGCGAGATCGTCCGCTCGGCTACCCTGCACTAAGGTAAGCTACTCCCCACAATAAGCCCGCCGGCTACGCTCCACGAAGGAGGGTAGCCGGCGGGCCTTTTTATACTGATATGTGCGGGGTGCTTTGCTTTACACCGCTGTGAAGCGGAGGATCTGCAGACCCTGGGGAGCGAGGCTCAGGCGAAGGGGGGCCAGTGTGGTGAGGCAGAGGAAGTCCACCGCGTCCGTGAGCTGGTCTGCAGCACGGAAGGCCGTGCCCTCGGTGATGCCCGTAGCGGCGAAGAATTCGGAGGGTAGGGGGAGGGTGGTATCAGCCTGCTCGCTGGAGAAGTTCGCCAGCACGAGGTAGAGTCCTTCCTCCGAAGCGCGGGCGAAGGCGAGGACGTGCTCTCTGCCAGAGCCCTCGGCACGCAGGCCGTAGTAGCTCCCTCGGCTGATGATGGGGTCGGTGTAGCAGGAGGCGAGGCGCTGGTAGTCGCTGAGTAGGCTAGCCTCTTCGTCCGTCAGCTGGGCGGGGGTGTAATTACCTGCTTGCAGGCGCTGGAGCTTGTCGAGACTCCAGTAGTCGAAGATCGTCGTGCGGCCATCACGCCCGCTGAAGCCCTCACTATCCATGCCCTGCTCACCCAGCTCCTGACCGAAGTAGAGGAGTAGGGGATTGCCACCGCTTAGGGCCGCAACAGCGGTAGCGAGGAAGCCCTGACGGGGCGAGGCGAAGACGAAGTCCGAGGCGAGGCGCTGCTCGTCGTGGTTCTCCGTGAAGTAGCACATCGCTGGCTGCTCGCTCCCGACGGCATCACGCACACCGGTGAAGTCTGCTGCGTCGCGTGCGCCCTTGCCGAGAGCGATGAGGAAGTCATAGACGCCGACCTTGTCATACAGGTAGTCGAAGCCTGCGTGGAGGTACTCGCCGTAGCGGTGGGGCTGGTAGATCTCTGCGAGGAAGAGCGTCTTGGGGTACTGCTCACGTACCGAGGGGATCGCCCAAGCCCAGAAAGCGGGCGGGACAAGCTCGGTCATATCACAGCGGAAGCCATCGACACCCCGCGCAGCCCAGTAGCAGAGGATATCACGCATCTTCACCCACGTGTTGGGGATGGGGTCGGCATGCAGGCCACTTCCCCCGCAGTAGTCCATCCCGTAGTTGAGCTTCACCGTCTCGTACCAGTCCGTGATGCTGGGGTAGGGGCTGAAGCAGTCGTTGCCCGTAGCGCGTGCTGGGCACTCGGTGTATGGGGATGACTCTGTGGATAAGGGTAGGATAAGTGAGGTGTCGGGGAGGTAGTAGAAGTTGTTGCGCGGGGAGAACGCCAGCTGTACATCGTCCGTAGCACCGAGGTCTGCGACGCCCTTAGGGCACGCATCGGAGTGATAGGTGCGGGCGACGTGGTTGGGGATAAAGTCCATCAAGACCTGCAGCCCTGCCTGGTGGGTACGCTCGATGAGGGCGTCCAGCTCTGTCTGTCGCGTGTGTGGGTCTTCGGCGAGGTCGGGGTCGACGTCGTAGTAGTCCTTGACGGCATAGGGCGAGCCAGCCTGCCCCTTCACCGTGTCGGGGTGGTCGGGACGGATGCCTTGGGCGCTGTAGTCGGTCTTCGTGGCATGCTCCAGCAGGCCGATATACCAGACGTGGGTAGCCCCGAGACTGCGGATATAGGCGAGGGCTTCGGGAGTGAAGTCACGGAGCTTCCCCGAGCCATTCTCGGAGAGTGTGCCATGGGGCTGGCGGGTCGTATTCTTATTCCCCCAGAGTCGAGTGAGGGCGGAGTAGATGACGATCTTCTGCTGCATAGGTATGGGTAGGTGGTGGGGCTAAGGCTTCTTTGCCTCCTTCTTCTTTTTGACCAGTGGTGCGAGCTCAGCTTTCGCCAGCTCGTAGCCTATCTTCATCAGCTGCTCGGAAGCGCTGACCTCAAACATCCCGAACTTCATTACCTCGCTCGTCTCAAGGAGGTAGTCGCAGGCCGCGCAGTCAGGGGTGGTATTCTGGCGGAAGATTAGTTCCCATGCACGGTTAGCGATGTCCTTTATATTCATGGGGATTTCTGCGCTCTGCACGGGGCCGAGGTTCATACCGATGACCTCCTCGCAGTCCTCGCGGATGGCTGTGACGGGGAAGTTGCGGAAGAGCCCGCCGTCGACGTAGGTGTGACCGTCGATTTCTACAGGGCAGAAGAGGATGGGGATGCTTGATGAAGCCAGGATAATCTTCGCCAAGGGTCCCTCAGTAAAGACGTGTGGTTCTCCTCGGTTTAGGTCGGTGGCTACGATACGCATGGGGGTCGGTAGATCCTCCAGATTGCGGTGGCGGAGGTTCTTCTTAAGCAACTGGAGGAATTTCGTCGTGCTGAAGATCCCGCCCCCCTTGGTGGTGAAGCTGGTCATCTGCATGAAGCCCGTCTGCGAGAGGAGCTCGTGGATCTCCTCAGGCGTATAGCCCGACGCGTAGAAGGCGCCCATGATGGAGCCGGCACTGGTACCAGCGATGATCTCGGGGCGTAGGCCTGCCTCGTCGAGGTACTTTAAGATGCCGAGGTGAGCAAAGCCCTTGATGCTGCCGCCACTGAGGGCGAGCCCGAGCTGGTAGGGGCGGGTGGTGTGGTTGTCTGCCATTGGCTGAGTCATTTATTAGCGCAAAGATACGCTATGCCCCGCATACCTTCCCCCTCCCATTTCCCATGCAGTAGCTTCTGTATCTATAGCGGGAGGGGTGGCGTGAAGCTATATTGGTCGGCGGGTGGACCTATATAGGTCGTCAAGTGAAGCTATATAGGTCGCTGAATGAATCTATATAGGTCAGCCCGCGGATCAATATAGGTCGCGAAAGCAACCAGTACTGGTCGGAACGGCGAGCAGTACTGGTCACTCCTAGTAAGCAGTACTGGTCACGAAAGCAACCAGTACTGGTCAGAACGGCGACCAATACTAGTCAAATTTTGGGAGCTGCGAGGTCTGTGCTGTGACGACCCTGGGAGGTGCTGTGATAGAGGTGCTTGGGAGGGGTAAAGAAGGTGGGGTAAGCGGGGCGAAAAATGGGGACGGGTGGCAGGTAAATCGCCTTCGCGGGCGGGCGCGCGAGCATCTAAAAGGCCTTTATCTACGGGCAAAAAGGAAAAGTGGGGGCTATTATGAAGAAATTTTAAGATCTTTGTACCGCAAATCCATAGGTTCTATTATACCCAAACAAGCAATAATGATTAAGAGTGCACTCCAGCAGGCTCGTAGTAAGTACAGCCCCAAGCTCCCTAAGGCACTGGAAGGTGGCGTGAAGACCGTCTTCGGTGCAGCTACGCAAAGCGTCAGCGATCAGGAAGCTATCGCCAAGCTTTTCCCTAACACATACGGTCTCCCCAAGCTCACCTTCGAAGCTTCGAGCGAGGCTACCTCTGGCACGCCCATCAATGGCGGTGTCATCCTCTCTGGCGGTCAGGCTCCTGGTGGGCACAACGTCATCGCAGGCCTCTTCGACGGTCTGAAGAAGATCCATCCCGACAGCCGTCTCTATGGCTTCCTCATGGGTCCTGACGGTCTCGTACAGCACAACTACATCGAGCTGACGGCCGACATCATCGACGAGTACCGCAATACCGGCGGCTTCGACATCATCGGCTCTGGCCGTACGAAGCTCGAGGAGACGGCTCAGTTCGACAAGGGTCTCGAGATCCTCAAGAAGCTCGACATCCGTGCACTGGTCATCATCGGTGGTGACGACTCCAATACCAACGCTGCAGTCCTCGCAGAATACTACAAGAGCATCGGCGCTCCCGTCCAGGTCATTGGCTGCCCCAAGACCATCGACGGTGACCTGAAGAACGAGCAGATCGAGACCTCCTTCGGCTTCGACACCGCTACGAAGGTCTACGCTGAAGTCATCGGTAACATCCAGCGCGACTGTAACTCTGCTCGCAAGTACTGGCACTTCATCAAGCTCATGGGCCGCTCTGCTTCGCACATCGCCCTCGAGTGCGCCCTGCAGGTACAGCCCAACGTCGCTATCATCAGCGAAGAAGTAGAGGCTAAGAACCAGACCCTCGACGACGTAGTCACCTACATCGCTGAGGTCGTAGCCGCTCGTGCTGCTAAGGGTGAGAACTTCGGTACGGTACTGATCCCCGAAGGTCTTATCGAATTCATCCCTGCCTTCAAGGCGCTCATCGCTGAGCTCAACGACTACCTCGCACACCACGAGGCAGAGTTCCGCGCTGTCCCTGCTGACGAGCAGCGTGCCTATGTCGCTGAGCACCTCAGCGCTGCTAACTCAGCTCTCTACGCCAGCCTGCCCGCTACGGTAGCTCGCCAGCTGACGCTCGACCGTGACCCCCACGGCAACGTCCAGGTGTCGCTCATCGAGACGGAAAAGCTCCTGGCTGAGATGGTCGCTACCAAGCTCGCTGCTTGGAAGGAAGAGGGCCGCTTCACGGGTAAGTTCTCTCCCCTCACGCACTTCTTCGGCTACGAAGGCCGCTGCGCTATGCCCTCGAACTTCGATGCTGACTACTGCTACGCCCTCGGTCGTACGGCAGCTTGCCTCATCGCCTCAGGTGTGACGGGCTACATGAGCTCTGTACAGAACCTCACGGCTCCCGCTACTGAGTGGATCGCTGGTGGTATCCCCACGACGATGATGATGAACATGGAGCGTCGTCATGGCGAAATGAAGCCTGTGATCCAGAAGGCTCTCGTAGACCTTCAGGGCAAGCCCTTCGCTTACTTCGTAGCTAACCGCGCTGAGTGGGCTAAGGATACGTGCTTCATCTACCCTGGGCCCATCCAGTTCTACGGCGAACCCGAGCTCTGCGACCAGCCCTCACGTACGCTCTCTCTCGAGCAGGCTAAGTAAGCCTGAGGCTCACACCTCTATACAAGGCGTGCCTGCACCTGACCCCATGAGGTCGGTGCGGGCACGCTCGCTTTATAGAGTGCTGTGGAGTAGTCTTTTGTTGCCGTAGATAATATCCGTACCTTTATGTACGTTCTAATTACGATATATCAACCTACAAACTAAGTAGGATACAGACCTCTCCACGAACATACACACAAAACGACAGCGAGGCCGCGATCATCTGATGATCGCGACCTCGCCTATTTATAGAGTTCCCTTTTGTGGTCGGGGACTATCGAAGCATCTGACGGTAGTGCTTATCGATCTCCTTGCGGGCTTCGTCCGTAGGCTCGAAGGCGGGGGCGGACATCGTCTCGAGGACGGAGGCATCGGTCTTCTCGTTGAGCTTCGGGATGAAGACGTTGACGTTCACCAGCAGGTCACCCTTGCCGTAGCCATTGACGGAGGGGAGGCCCTTGCCACGCAGACGGAGGACCTTGCCTGGCTGCGTGCCTGCGGCGATGTTCACACGTGCCTTCCCGCCGATCGTAGGTACCTCGACGGAGCCACCTTGGGCGGCCGTAGGTACCGAGATGAGGAGGTTGTAGATGAGGTCATTGCCGTTGCGGATGAGGTTAGGATCCTCTTCTTCCTGGATGACGACCTGCAGGTCACCGGGGATACCACCACGGGGAGCTGCGTTCCCCTTGCCTTGGACGGAGAACTGCATGCCTTCGGCCACCCCAGCAGGGATACGGAAGGATACGACCTCTTCGCCGATCTGCGTGCCCTTCCCCTTACAGAAGCTACAGGGCTTGGTGATGACCTCGCCCGTACCCTCACAAGTGGGGCAGACGGACTGCGTCTGCATCATGCCGAAGATACTGCGCTGAGCGGAGATGACGACGCCCGAGCCGTGACACGTGTCGCACTGCTTCTTGCCGTCCTTCTCCGTGGTACCGTCGCCGTGACAGTGGGAGCAGGCGACTTGCTTCTTCACCTTGAGCTTCTTCTCTACGCCCTTGTCGATCTCCTCGAGGGTGAGGCGGACGCGAGCGCGAAGGTCGGAGCCGCGCAGGACCTGACGGCCACCGCCGCCACCTCCGCCGAAGCCTCCGAAGTCAAAGCCACCGAAGCCACCACCTCCGAAGAGGTCGCCGAAGCGGCTGAAGATATCTTCCATCGACATGCCTCCACCGAAGCCACCGCCACCGCTGGCGGCGCTGCTACCGACGCCGGCATGACCGAACTGGTCGTAGCGCTGGCGCTTCTCTGGGTCGCTCAGTACGTCATAGGCCTCAGCAAGCTCCTTGAACTTCTCTTCGGCCTCCTTGTCCCCGGGATTCTTGTCGGGGTGATATTTGATGGCGAGCTTGCGGTAGGCCTTCTTCAGCTCTTCGGCCGAAGCGCCCTTAGCTACACCAAGGACTTCATAGTAATCTCTCTTTTCTGCCATAGATAGTTTCTCCTTTCCTTACTGACCTACGACCACAGAGGAGTGGCGTAGTACCTTGTCGTGGAGCTTGTAGCCCTTCTTGACGCAGTCGATGATCTTGCCCTTGAGGCTCTCCTCGGGAGCGGGGAAGGTAGCGATGGCTTCGTGGAGCTCTTCGTCGAAGCTCTCGCCCTCGGTGGGGATAGCTGTGACGCCCTGACGGCTGAGGTAGTCCACGAACTTTGAGTAGATCAGGTGCACGCCTTCCTTGAGGGCATCGAGGTCGGTGGCCTTGTCGAGGTTCTGCAGGGCGATCTCGAGGTCATCGACGACGGGTAAGAGGTCGGTGAGGGCCTTCTCGCCGCCGCTACGGATGAGCTCGCTCTTCTCCTTGAGGGTGCGCTTGCGGTAGTTGTCGTACTCGGCGACCAGACGTAGGTGCGTGTCCTTGAGCTTGTTGAGCTCAGCCTGAAGCTTGGCTTCGGGCGAGAGTTCCTCGGCTGGGCTCTCGGTCAATTCTTCCTCTTGAGGCTGAGCCTGCTCGTTTGTCTGACAATCTGTCTGCTCTTCTGCGGCTGTCTGCTCGTCGCGCTCCAGCTCTTGATCTTTGATTTCTTCGCTCATATTATTTATTGTTATTTGCTATGTATTAGTGGCTTACACCACATAGAGGGGCGGTGTAGGCGCTATCATTATCCTCCCTACCGTGCTATGCCGTGCGGGAGCTATTTACCTTCGTGCAAATATGATACCAATCTCTTGGCAGGCGGGGGGGGGGGCCATTCTATGCGGGCTAAGGAAGCCCCTGTCCTTCGTCCGCTCAGCCCCCTCCCTTCCCCAAGCACTAACCGAAGGAAAATAAAGAGCTCGCCCGTGGACTCCACTCAAGGAATCCACGGGCGAGTATTCGTCTATCTCCGCTTCGGGAGCAGGAGCAATTAGGAAGAGGTTGTACTATGCACGCTTCTTCCTCCCTAGCTCTTGAAGAATAGGATTATTTCTTAGGCTCGCTATCCCAATTATCAATGATCAAATCGATGAAAGCACGAAGCTCCTGTACTTGTACCTCATTGATAAACTCATGCAACGAAGCAGAATGGTTTTTCCCAACCCAAATAACATCCGTACCAATCTTCTTGGCATGTTCTTTTAAAGCATCCTGTGAGCCCCCTTTAGTTCTTGTCGCAGAGACGAGAATATCTGCCTTCTCCTCCTTGAAGGTTTTTACGTTCGCCTTGACAACACCTAGTGTATCTCCGCCAGGAGCTATGACTATCTTCTTTCCTCTATAGTCATCAATAGTAACTGGTTTTTCTCCGTTTGCCTTCTCTCCGAAAAGCCTTATCAAGCGCTTGAGTGTCGTAGTCTTGCCTGTGTTCGGAAGCCCATAAAGGCCAATGATCTTCTTCATATTGAATTGTATTTATTAGTGAGTAGTGAATTAGTCGGGGAGGACGAGGCGCTCAAAGCCGGGGGACATCACCGTGCGGAAGCCCGTCTTCTCGTCGCCGAGGATGAGCATGTATTCGACCCCAGGGAAGTTCTGTATCAGTGCGGGGACGTCGGCTGCCGTGCGGGTCATGCAGGCGGTCGCCAGCCCATCAGCGAGCATACAGGTGGGGGCGATGATCGTCGCACTCAGCACATCCGTCTGGATGGGATAGCCCGTGTGTGGGTCGATGGTGTGGGCGATCTTCTTGCCATTCATGACCTTGAAGTTGCGGTAGTTGCCCGAGGTCGCCAGCCCGCCAGCGGTACGGGGGAGCTGTACGCGCACCTGGAAGTCATTGATGACGCCCGCAGGGTCTGCGATGGGCTTGTCGACGCCGATGACCCAGCTCTCACCTCGAGAGTTGGTGCCCTCGAAGGCGATCTCTCCGCCGAGCTCGACGAGGTAGCTTGTCACACCACGGCGCTTGAGCATACGTGCCACGAGGTCGGAGCAGTAGCCCTTGGAGATGGAGGAGAAGTCCATCTTCATACGGGGATCCTCCTTGATCATACGCATGCCGTCGAGGTGGACCTTGTCGAAGCCCACGAAGGCGCGGACGCTGTCGATGGCTTCGGGGGTGACGCTGTCGGTCTTCTTCTTCTCGAATCCGAAGCCCCAGAGGTTGATGAGTGGGGCGCAGGTCACGTCATAGCTCCCCCCCGTGTGGCGCGAGATGACGACGGACTGCAGGAAGACCTCGCGCAGCATCGAGTCCATGAGCTGCGACTCATTGCGGTTGATCGCTGAGATGAGGCTCGTGGAGTCGAAGGGATTGAGCGAGTGGCTGAAGGCATGGAAGGTCGAGTCGACGGCCTCCGAATAGTCCTTCTGGGCATTGTACTGGATGGAGAAGGTCGTCGTGAAGACCTCCCCCGTGAGCTTGGTGTAGTCGCCTTCGCTACCGCTCCCAGACTTCTGGCACGAGCCGAAGCCGAGGAGAAGGGCAGCAGCCAGCACTACGTGGCGTAGGTGGTGCATAGCGTGTGTGTATGTGGAGTTAGATTTCTTCGTCGATCTTGTAGTCGTTGCGGTCCTGCGACTGACGTGTCAGCAGCTCTGCGACAAAGCCCGAGAGGAAGAGCTGCGTCCCGATGACCATCGCCGTGAGTGCGATGAAGAAGTAGGGGCGGTCCGTGACGAGCGGTGCAGGCGTACCCGTCCAGATGTGGAAGAGCTTACTGCACAGGACGACGGCCAGCGCGAGGAAGCCGATGATGAACATCAGGCTCCCGCCGAGCCCGAAGAAGTGCATGGGCTTGCGGCCGAAGGTCGAGGTGAACCACAGCGTGATGAGGTCGAGGTAGCCATTGACAAAGCGGTTGAGGCCGAACTTACTCGTGCCGTACTTACGCGCCTGATGCTGTACGACCTTCTCACCGATGCGTGAGAAGCCCGCCACCTTCGCCATGTAGGGGATGTAGCGGTGCATGTCGTTGTAGATCTCGATACTCTTGACGACCTCGGAGCGATAGGCCTTGAGCCCGCAGTTGAAGTCGTGCAGGTTGTCGATGCCCGAGAGTTTGCGCGCCGTAGCGTTGAAGAGCTTGGAGGGGAGGTTCTTGCTGAGGACGGGGTCGTAGCGCTTCTGCTTCCAGCCGCTGACCAGATCGTAGCCCTCCTCCTTGACCATGCGGTAGAGGCCAGGGATCTCGTCGGGGCTGTCCTGCAGGTCAGCGTCCATCGTGATGACCACGTCGCCACGGGTGCGGGCGAAGCCGCACTGCAGACCGGGGGACTTCCCATAGTTGCGGCGGAACTTCACGCCACGCACATGGGGGTTCTTCTCGCGAAGCTCCTGGATGATGCGCCAGGAGTCGTCCGTGCTACCATCGTTGATGAAGATGATCTCGTAGGAGAAGCCATGCTCCTCCATCACGCGTCGGATCCATGCCTCGAGCTCGGGCAGGGATTCGGCTTCGTTATATAGGGGTATTACGACAGAGATGTCCATGTATCTATCTTATTTGCGACGTAGGATGAGCCCCGTGATGAGGCCCCAGATCCCACCCAGGATGATCGTCAGGCAATAGTCCGTCCAGAGCCACTGCCAGAGGGTGATACCCTGCATCTGCAGGATCATCTCACGCATCTGAGCGGTCGCCCCTGGCGTCGTGCGTAGGGCTTCTTCCCAAGCCGCCAGGAGCGTAGGCATCGCATAGCGGAAGTAGAAGTACTGGGGGATGAAGGCCAAGATACCGCCGAAGACGTGTAGGAGGACGACGTAGCTGAAGCCTTGACCAGCCTTGAAGGGCCCCGTAGGGTAGAAGTAATCTCGATAAGCTCGGGCACCACGATAGGCCACGATGGGCACGATGATGACCCCGAAGAAGTAGAGAATCTGTAGGAGGGGGGCCTGTAAGCTCAGTATACGGGCGGTGTACATCACGACGAGGATGAGCCCGAAGGTCAGGCCGGCACGTGCCGCTGATGGGATGAGGGGGGAGGGATGAGGTGTTGTCGACATCAGTTATCTATTCTTGGGCGCAAAGGTACGACTATTCTCGTGGTTATCCAGACTTTAGCTTATCCCGCGCACTCCTGTGAGGTGGGGTGAGGAGGGGCGGGAGGTACGACTTCCTCGCTCGGTGAGTTACGCCTGCTCGTACCTCGCTGGTGGCGTGAGGTCGGTCGGGGTAAAGGTGCTCTGATTAGCTCGCTATATTTCAGTGACTTACTTGGGGTGTAGGGCAAACTTATATAGCTCTTCTATTTCGACCTATATAGGTCAGCGGGTGAACCACTATTGGTCCGTGTGCGAACCTATATTGGTCGTGACGTGGACCTATATAGGTCGACTCAGCGACCAATATAGGTCGTCACAGCTCCCTGCATAGCTTACCTCCACTCTCGCATCGGAGGAGCGAGGCGCAGGGCTGTCTTGGTGAATGGCGTATATTTGTATAGATACACACTGAATACATGAATCAATCAGCATGAAGCGACTATTCACCCTCGCTCTTAGCCTTGTTGCCGTCCTCGGCGTGCAGGCCCAAGAGCTTCTCGTCGGCACGTACAACGTCCGCTACCAGAATGAATCCGATGCCAAGCAGGGCAATGGCTGGAGCCAGCGCTGCCCCGTCATCTGCGAAATCCTCTCCTACGAAAGCCCCGATATCTTCGGCACACAGGAGGCGAAGGTCGGGCAGATCCACGACCTTCTGAAAGGGCTCCCCGAATATGACTACATCGGTGTCGCCCGTGATGATGGGCGTGTGGAAGGCGAGTACTCCGCCATCTTCTACCACAAGGGCCGCTTGAAGAAGATCCGCTCGGGGAACTTCTGGCTCAGCGAGACACCCGACCGCCCCGCGCTCGGCTGGGATGCTGCCTGCATCCGTATCTGTACGTGGGGCGAATTTGAAGACCTTCGTACCCATCAGCGTCTGTACTTCTTTAACCTCCACCTCGACCACGTCGGGCGTCGGGCGCGTATGGAGTCCGCTCGCCTCGTCATGAGCCGTATCCGCAGTCTCGTGCCAGCGGGTGCCTCTCACATCCTCACGGGTGACTTCAATGTCGACCAGACCGATGAGGTCTATGGCCTACTGACCTCGACAGCCCTCCTTCGCGATTCGTATGCTATCGCCGAGCGAAAGTTGGCGCCCAACGGGACGTTCAATGCCTTCGACACCGAGCTGAAGACGCCGAGCCGTATCGACCATATCTTCGTCTCACCTGACTACCGTGTCTTGCGCTATGCCGTGCGCACCGATAGCTACTGGACGGAGCGTGAGGACGCCACCGAAGAGGGGAGCAGCCAAGCCCCCGCCGAGGTGCGCCTGAAGAAGCATGTGCGTCGCGCTCCCTCCGACCACTATCCCGTCTTTGCTCGCCTGAGCTATGACAAGGATGCCGAGTGCGGCACTGCCCATATCTCCCGCAAGCGCACTGCGCCTCAGAAGCGATAGGGGGTAAGAGCCCCGTGATATAAAGAAGACGCCCCGCCTTCCACAGTGGAAGACGGGGCGTCCGTTGTTTTGCACCTACCTCACGGATAGGCTATGCGAAGCGTCTCTTAGGAGAGCTTTTCCTTGAGGGCAGCCAGTGCATCGAGGTCACCGAGGGTAGCCTTCTCCGTAGCAGCGTTGGTAGCAGCGACGGCAGCGGCAGCATCCTGGTGGCGAGCCTGACGCTCAGCGCGCTCTGCACGCTCGCTTGCACGAGCTTCAGCCTTAGCTTCGTCTTCGAAGGTGCGGCTGTGAGAGACGATGATGCGGCGAGAATCCTTGTTGAATTCGATGACCTTGAAGGGGAGCGTTTCGCCCTTGACAGCCTGCGTTCCATCGGCCTTGACCAGGTGCTTAGGCGTAGCGAATGCTTCGATACCTTCGGGGAGCGAGATGACAGCGCCCTTCTCTACGAATTCGCGGATCGTACCTTCGTGGATCGTACCTACGCGGTAGTCAGCTTCGAAGGCGTTCCAGGGGTTCTCTTCAAGCTGCTTGTGGCCGAGAGAGAGACGACGGTTTTCCTTGTCGATTTCGAGGACGACGATCTCCAGAGGAGCACCGACTTCCGTGAACTCGTTGGGGTGCTTGATCTTCTTCGTCCAAGAGAGGTCGGAGATGTGTACAAGACCATCGATACCTTCTTCGATCTCTACGAAGACACCGAAGTTGGTGAAGTTGCGGACCTTAGCCGTGTGGCGAGAGCCGATGGGGAAGCGCTTGTCAATGTTTTCCCATGGATCTTCCTTGAGCTGCTTGAGACCGAGGCTCATCTTACGCTCTTCGCGGTCAAGCGAGAGGATGACAGCTTCGACTTCGTCGCCGACCTTCAGGAGTTCCTGAGCCGAGCGGACGTGCTGCGTCCAAGACATTTCAGAGATGTGGACGAGACCTTCTACGCCAGGAGCAACTTCGATGAATGCACCGTAGTCAGCGAGGACAACGACCTTACCCTTGATCTTGTCGCCCACCTTGAGGTTAGCGTCGAGGCTATCCCAGGGATGTGGCTGGAGCTGCTTGATACCAAGAGCGATGCGCTTCTTAGCTTCGTCGAACTCGAGGATAACGACGTTGAGCTTCTGGTCGAGGCTAACAACTTCGCTGGGGTGAGATACACGGCCCCAAGAGAGGTCGGTGATGTGGACGAGACCATCGATACCACCGAGGTCGATGAAGGCACCGTAAGAGGTGATGTTCTTGACGACCCCTTCGAGGACCTGACCCTTCTCGAGCTTGCTGATGATCTCAGCCTTCTGAGCTTCGAGTTCAGCTTCGATGAGGATCTTATGCGATACGACGACGTTCTTGAAGTCCTGGTTGATCTTGACGATCTTGAACTCCATGGTCTTGTCGACATAAGCATCGTAGTCGCGGATAGGACGGACGTCGATCTGTGAGCCGGGGAGGAAGGCCTCGATACCGAAGATATCGACGATCATACCACCCTTCGTGCGGCACTTGACGTAGCCGCGTACCACTTCGTCCTTCTCGAGGGCTTCGTTGATACGATCCCATGAGCGAGCGACACGTGCCTGACGGTGTGAGAGGACGAGCTGTCCCTTCTTGTCTTCCTGTGATTCGATGAAGACCTCGACCTTGTCGCCTACCTGGAGCTCAGGGTTGTAGCGGAACTCAGCTGAGTTGATCGCACCTTCGCTCTTGAAGCCGATGTTGACGAGTACTTCGCGCTTACCAATCTTGGTAACCGTACCGATGACGATCTCCTGATCCTTAACGTTGTTCAGGGTGCCATCATAAGCGGCTTCCTGCTCCTGACGAGAAGCAGAGCACGCTACCTCTCCCTTCTCAAACTCATCCCAGTTGAAGTCCGCGATGGGCTTGATCTCTTTCAAATTTTCCATTTGTTAAACTTACTATGAATTACACACGAGTGCTTCTGCTGGTGCATAGCACATGACTTGTGACCCAGCAAAGTGGACATCAAGCGATGCACTACCCCCGCAAAAGTCAGCGCAAATGTACGAAAAAGTCACGTACTTATCCCCCACTGTCACTGTCTTTTTTCATACACTCTGCGACTGCCCCTCCGAGAGCCAGCTGTATAGACGCACGCAGCCCCGCTCCCGAAGGCTCGGAAGCGGGGCTGTGCATACCCTATTTAGTAGGGAATAAAGAGGTTAGTTAGCTTCCTCGAGACGTACTGGGGCGAGGAAGTCACGCGATACGATGATCGCGGTGAAGGGGCGTATCTCAGCGGTCTTCATGTCTTCGCCACGCTGCACCTTGTAGGTGAGGACGAGGTTGCCCTCAGCGTCCTTCTTCAAGCGTACGGGGAGGACCTCCGTGGAGATCGTCGTAGCGGGGAGGACGATGGGGATGACGAACTCACGCTGCCAGTCGACCTCGGTGGGCTTGTCCGCCATGGTCGTAGCCATGCCAAGGTGGCGATTCAGCTCCTCTTCGCTTGTGAGCGTCGCGGGGAGCGAGTCTTCGGCAGCGAAGTAGTTCTCCGCGAGGCGATAGGGGAGGCTGTCGGGATTGGCGACGACGCTGGTGGAGGGCTGAGTGGTGCTATCCTGTGCGGACTGCTCGCTCTGTCCACCACCGCAAGCTGTCAGGGCGGAGAGGCTTAGTGCTAAGCCAAGGAGGATCTTATTTGCTTTCATAATGATCGTGCTACTCTATATAAGCGAAACGATCAAAGGTAGCGCTTTCATATCAAGCCCTCCCTCAGCCGCCTACAGCTTGATGCCGATGCCGATGTCTCCGTAGGGCGCAAAGTACTCGCTGCCTTGGCTCCCGAGGAAGGGGCTGCTATAGCGTCCGCCGACCTCGATCTTAGCGTAGATGACATCGCCGAGGACGGACACAAGGCCGAGGCCTGCCTTTGCTCCGTAGCGATAGCGCCACGGTCCGCGGTAGAGGCGGTTGAAGACGACGCCTGCGGTGCGCGTCTGCACGTCACCACCTGCCACGACATAGAGCCCGCTATTGATTTCCTCTTGGCTCTTCTCACGCCCTGTGTACCAGCGAAGCTCAATGCCCGCCGTGGGGAGAAGCATCGGGAAGGTGTACTCGAGGGGAGCACTATTCTCCTTGTCGAGGAAGCCGACGGGGTTGGTGTGGAGCTCGTAGCCGACGTGTGCGCTCGCCACCAGTCCCAGTGGTAGGGCTTGGTGGTAGGCTAAGCGGCTATGTAGGCCGAGCTCGACGACGGTGGCGGAGTGTACGCGGTCTTCATTCTGCGCAGTGGCGCGCTGGCTGACCCCGAGGCAAGCGAGGAGGATAAGAGAGAGTAATGTCTTTTTCATGGCTGCAAATATAGGCGAAATAGACTTAGTACAGCGGGACGGGTAGGCCTTCCGCAAGGGTCCCATATATAGATATATGGGTACGTGGGTAAAGCTATATAGCTTTGTGGAGTGACCGATACTTAGGTTGTTGCTCCGCGTAGGGATAAAAGTTGCGGACGAGTGGCAGATAAGTTTGGACTACGTACGTGGCTCTAATATCTACGTACGTGGTCTTTAGGATTTGCGTACGTAGTCTTTAAGACCACGTGCGTAGATAGAGAAAAAACACTATGTGAAGGCGCTTTTTTCTTCACGAGAAGAACACTTTTTCCTCCGCTGGATAAGAGGAATACGCGCGATAAAGCGAAGGGCTTGCGTAGCACTTCGGAGAGGCATATTGGGGAGCTTTTTACCCCTCTGAGCGGTCGCTGTATAAAGCAGACGAGCCACCAAGTACCCTGAGCGGGTGACTTGGCGGCTCGTCGTTTGGGGGACGAAGGGATTACTGGCGTGCAGCGAGCTCCTTGTCGAGGAAGAGGATAGCGGCATCCTTAGCCATGCGGACGCGTTCGATGAGGTTCGTAGCGTTAGCTTCTTCTTCGACCTGCTCGCGGATGTACTTCCAGAAGAAGTCCTGCGAAGGCATATCCTTCTCTTCAGAAGCGATGCGCACGATGTTTTCAATCTTCTCGGAGACGAGGCATTCGTGGTGGTAAGCCTTTTCTGCGATCTCCAGGGGAGAGTTGAACTCCGTCTCTACTGCAGCGACAGCCTTGATCTCGACCTTGCCACCGCGCGTGATGACGTAGTGCATCATGTCTTCGGCGTGAGCCAGCTCCTCCTTGTACTGCATATAGTACCAGTGAGCGAAGCCATCGAGGCCCTGCTGAGCGAAGTAAGCGGACATAGAGAGGTAGGTGTTCGCGGAGAACATCTCGAAGTTGATCTGCTCATTGATAGCAGACTGCATTCTTTCTGAGAATTTCATTGTCTTGTTTATGTAGAAGTGATAATCGTAAATAGCGGGTCTTGCGTCTTGTCTTCAGTGGGGAAGCCCCGTCGGGTATACGTGCCCACGGGATCCCTGCTTATATAACTACAAGATACAGGGCATAATTGTTCGCTCCGCGTCCTTCGTGATGTCGATTAGTCCTCGAGATGGGTGAAGTCGAGGCGTGTGACGGAGCCGAAGCCAGGGAGGGTAGCGAAGGCATCGACGAGGCGCACCTCACCGGTGATCGCACGGGCGCAGTTGATGACGCCCCCGTGGCAGAAGACGAGGATCTGCTTATAGCCCTCACGACGCTTCTCGAGGAGGAAGTCACGTACACGAGCATACTGCATCATCAGCGACTCACCGCCAGGAGGTACGCCCTCGATGTAGCGGGCGAAGAACTGATCCACAGGCTCGTCCTTGATGATCTCGGCCCAAGGCTGACCCTCCCAATGGCCGAAGTTCATCTCCTTCAGTCGGTCATCAAGGGTGGCGAAGCCGTAGCCGCAGAATTCGGCGAGCTTGCGGGCGCGCTGTAGGGGCGAGGAGAAGACGCCGTCGAAGCTAAGACCCTCGAGTGCGGCGCGTGTGACGCTGGCCTCCTCCTCGAAGGTGTGGCGTACGTCGATGTCCATATCGCCGTAGCACGTCTCATTGCCGTCGAGGACGACAGACGTGTGGCGTACAATATATACGTGCATAAAGATGTGGGGATAAGAGCGTGAAGAGATGAAGCCCGCATGCCGTGCGGACTACTCTTCGTCGAAGGAGCGGCGCTTGCCACCACGGCCACGCTGCTCAGAGCGCGCGGGGCGGGCATTGCGTGCACTGCCGCGGCGGCCACTATTGTGGTGGCGGAGGAGGCGTTCGTCGAAGACTTCTTCTTCGTCGCCCCAGCCTTCGGTGCGAGCCTTATGGGCGCGCTTGTTCTCGGGGTTGTTCTTGCTCGTCTTGCGCAGAGCAGCGCTCTTCGGAGCGGAGAGGATACGCTGGCTCTCGGCACGCTCGCTGCGGCGGTCGCGGGTACGAGGGCGCTCGCTATCCTTCTTGAGCTTGGTCTGGAGCTTCTCCTCGGCGGCATGCTCTTGGATAAGCTCCTTGACAGGGAGGTCCACTTCGTCGAAGAAGACGACATCGGTCTCCGAGACAAGGTCGGAGAGCTGGGCGCGACGCCCATTGATCTTGACGCGACCGAGGCGGATATACTCCTCGACATCACGTCGAGAGCCCAGGCCAGCGTCGCTGATCAGCTTATTGATACGTAGTTTCATTCGTGGAGAAAGGGCGGGAAAAGGGTGGCGCTATGAAGCTGCGCCTTCGCTGAGAGTGAGGACTGCCTCGAGGATGCGCTCGGGGCGAAGTGCCCTTGAGCAAGCGAAGTCAGGTCCCGTGTGGCAGTGCTTATTGTCCCCAAAGATACTACATGGACGGCGAGGAGCATCCTCGGGCTGTAGACAATCCTCCAGGCGCTGGCCTATACCGAGGAATCCAGCTGCGGGATGTGTGCAGCACCAGACGGAGAAGACACGCGTGCCGACCATGGATGCCAGGTGCATATTCGCGCTGTCCATCGAGACCATAGCGTCCATCGAAGCGATGAGGATGAGCTCGTCCGAGAGGTCAAGCTTCCCAGCGACGGAGTGGATGTGCGTGCGGTCGGCTGCCCACTGCTCTATCTGAGCTTGCTCCTTGCCACGGCTTCCGAAGAGGAAGATCTCGAAGCGCTCGCTCTCCTCGATGAGGCGGAGCGCCTCCTGCATCAGCTCGGGGGCGTAGGTCTTCGCCCGTGTCGAGGCGAAGGGGGCTATGCCGAGACGCAGGCGTCCTGGCACAGACTGAGTCAGCTCGGGGTGGAGCCGCTCGAAGGTCGCACGGAGGCTGGGGTGGATAGCCACTGGAGGGATGGCCTCGGGGACACTCAGCCCCGCCGAGCGGAAGACCTGCTGATAGAGGCTCCACATCGGCGGCAGCGGCGTGAGATCCTTCGTCGCACTGTCGGCGACGAGGCGGCGTCGCCCCTCACGGGGCTTGATGAGGTGCTGCGTGGGTACGCCCGTCAGTCGGAGGATCGAGCGGAGTACCTTGGTGCGCAGTACGTCGTGCAGGTCCAGTACCGCATCGAAGTGCTCATGCCTGAGGCGCCGAGCATAGCGCAGCAGTCCGAGGAAGCTGCGCTCCTCGCCACGACGTATGTCGATAGCCATCCCCTCGACATTGTCGGGGGCATCGAGGAGGAGCTCCGTGAAGAACGGCTGGGTGAGCAGGATGAACTCATGCTGCTCGTTGGCACGTGCTACGGCGTAGAGCAGGGGGATGAGCATCGCCACGTCGCCCATAGCGGAGAGGCGGATGATGAGGTAGCGGGCCACAGATAGCGGATAGGAGTGGTGGGACTACAAGGTCTGACCCTTGAGCATGGGGTTGAGCTCGGGGTCGTTGTACATCTTCATCTGCTTGTAGACCTTCATGTACTTACGACCAGCGGCGATGTCCTCGAGGAGCTCGTTGATAGCTGTCGTGAGGTCGACCTCTTGCTCGCGTAGGGTGCGGAGCTTGGAGGCGCACTTCTCACGGAGTGCTTCATCGGAGCCAGCCTGCTGGACGGCCTTGTTCATATTGTAGATCTTCAGCGCGAGGATGGAGAGACGGTCGATAGCCCAAGCGGGGCTCTCGGTGTTGATCTTGGCATCGGGGAGGGGCTTCACATCTGCGAAGTGGGTGTAGAAGAAGCTGTCGATGAGCTCCACGAGGTCGGTGCGCTCTTGGTTGCTGCGGTCGATACGGCGCTTGATCTTCAGCGCTTCGACGGGGTCGATCTCGGGGTCGCGGATGATGTCCTCGAGGCACCACTGGGCGTTGTCGATCCAGTTCTTGCGGAAGAGGTCATGCTCGATCGTGTGCTCGGGGTAGGGGTTGCCTGTGCAGGGTGTGTCCACGCTGCCTCGTAGCTCGTAGGCTTGGATAGCTTCCTGGAAGATGCGGATGGCTAATTGGCTGAACTGCTTCATATCTTATCTGAGCGCCTTATTAGTGTCAGGTGTAGCGCCTATCAAAGGTAATGAAAAAGGTGTATTGTCCTAATGGACTCCGACTTACCTCTATCGGCGGGTCCGGTGCAGTCGGAAGGCGGTGAGGTAGAGGCGTAGTTCGTAGTAGTCAAGGCGCCCCTTGAGGGCTTCGTGGATGTCCTTCAGCCCCGCCTCATCACCCATCTTGGCGAAGAGTGGCGCGAGCTCGTCGAGCTGACGGCTGTCGATACCTGCTTCTTGCTCCGTGAGGAGGCCCTTCTCGAGAAGCTGCGTGATATGCCCGTAGATGGTGCCGACGCTGAGCTTACGGATGCTGGCTACCTCGAGTACGGTCTTCCCCTCACGGATGAGGTGGCACGTCTGCTCCTGCGTACTCACACGGGGCTCTCGCTCGGTAGTCTTCTTTTTGCTCTTGGTCTTGGGGGAAGGCGTGCCGCTGTCGGGTACGATGTAGGGCGTCTTGACCTCGGCCTTTGCTGCCTGGAGCCACTTGCCGAGGCGCTCGTCTATCTGGAGATCGTCGCGATGGAGCGGCTCGCCCGTAGCGAGCGCCTGTGTACAGCTCTCGATGCGTATGAGGCCGCGCATCAGGCGTACGGTCTCAGCGTAGAGGAGGTCAAGCTCGGCGATGAACTCCTTCACCTTCTTCATACCACGGGCATCACGCTGGGTCTCGAGCAGGCTCACGAAGACCTCCGTCCAGCGAGGGAGGAAGTAGGCGAAGGCCTTACGGGTGCGCTCGGCGATGGTGGGAAGGGCTGGCTCTCCTTCGGCAAAGAGGCCGTGGAGCTGCTGGACGAAGCGGTCTGCTACCTGACGGAGCTCATCGACCCTGAAGGCCTGCTCATGCGCCCAGTCGCCGAAGCGGCTCTTCTGGCTACGCTCGCTCTCCATGCGGTAGCTGTAGGCGTGCTGGCGGTAGAGGTCGGCGACGTCGCTCCAGCTGAAGGCTTGGACAGCCTGCTGGAGCCAATAGCTGAGCTTGTCGGCGGTGAGGCACTGACGTAGCTCCTCGTCGCTGGCTCGGGTGGCTTCGTAGCTCGTGATCTCGGGCGGTACGGAGAGTGTGTCGGAGCCTAAGGGAGAGAGGAGGACAAGGCCTTCGGGGCTTCTCAGACGGGAGAGTGCTACGTAGGCTTGCCCCGAAGCGAAGACGGCCTCGAGGTCGATGGCTGCACGGTCGAAGGTCAGCCCCTGACTCTTATGTATCGTGATCGCCCATGCCAGGCGGATAGGGAAGTGCTTGAAGACGCCCTGGATGTCGGGTTCGGTATCGCCCGTGTCCTCGTTGAGGCGGTAGCGAGCATTCTCCCAGCTGTAGGCGGGTACGTCGAGGAGTTCGCCATTCTCCAGCCGCACGATGAGCTTCTTCTCGGTCATCTCCTCGACGGTAGCGAGCATACCATTGTAGAAGCGGCGGGGCTGCTGGAGGTCGTTCTTGATGAGCATGACACGGGCGCCGACCTTCAGACGGAGCATGGGCTCGATGGGGTAGAGGTGGTCGGGGAAGTCCCCTGCGATGCTGGCGTGATAGTCTTGATATGCCCCAGGGAGGGCCTCAAGCGCCTTGCGGTTGATCTCGTCAGCGCGGGCATTGTGCGTCGTCAGCGTCACGTAGCCCTCGCTCTTGATGGGGTCGAAGGCGGGGTTGATACGCCCACGGAGCCACTGCATGTCCTCGGGGGTGAGGGCACTGTAGCGCAGGTGGTTCAGTAGGTCGATGAAGCCGGCATCCTGCTGGCGGTAGACGTGCGTGAGCTCGATATAGAGCGGGGGATACTTCTGCAGGACGTGTGCGTGGAAGAAGAAGAGGCTGGGGTAGTACTGGCGCAGTACGTCCCACTCCTGCGGCTTGACCACGGGCGGGAGCTGCATCAGGTCACCGATGAAGAGCACCTGCACACCACCGAAGGGTAGCGGGCTTCTACGGACGCTACGCAGGAGGAGGTCGATGAGGTCGAGCGTGTCGGCACGGAGCATACTCACCTCGTCGATGACCAGCAGCTCGAGGGCTCGGAGGAGGCGGATCTTACGCTCCTGCAGATGGATGTGTCGGCGGAAGTCCCGTGGCGTGACCAGCAGCTGATTGGGCGTCGACGGGAGCTGGGCCATGGAGTCGGGGATGAAGGCGCCGATAGGGAGCTGTAGGAGGGAGTGGAGGGTCGTACCGCCTGCATTGAGGGCGGCGATACCTGTGGGAGCGGCGATGACGCAGCTCTTGTAGGTGTGCTCCTTGATATAATGTAGTAGGGTCGTCTTCCCTGTGCCGGCCTTCCCCGTGAGGAAGATGTTGCGGTTGGTATGGGCGATGAAGGCCTGAAGGTACTCTTTGCGCTGCATGCTTAGGCGGCCAAGATACGTGACACGAGCTCAGAGTAGAGCTGGCTCGTAGGGATGTTGGCATCTACCCCCTTCGAGTAAGCGTCGATGAGGCGTATCTGGTGGATGATGGCGAAGGTCTGTGCGGCCGAGTAGCCTCGACGTGCCAGGTCGTAGTCGCGGGCGACGAAGGGCTGTACCCCGAGGAGGGAGGCGATGCTCCGCTCGTTGGGCTGGTCGATGTAGTAGACCGCCATGAGGTTCGAGAAGAAGCCGAAGAGCGTGGAGAGCGTCATCTGGATGGGATGGTTGCGCTCGTCGGAGGCGAAGTACAGGGCGATGCGGTAGGCACGGGCAGCGTCACGGCGGATGAGCGCCGTGAGTAGCTCGAAGTTGTTGTACTCCTTGCTCACGCCGATGTAGTATTCGATGACCTCGGGGGTGACGGTGCGGGTGCCCTTCTCGGAGAGGGCAAGGGCGATCTTCTCGACTTCGTTGAGGATCTTCTCCAGATCATTCCCCGTGCTGTCGGCCATCAGATGGGCCGTGCGTGGGTCGATATCGAGCTGGCGTGCGGCGAAGCTCTTGATGATGAAGTCGGGGATCTTCGAGTCGTACATCTTCGTGGACTCGAAGAAGCCACCTCGCTCGCTGATGGCCTTGTAGAGCGCCTTGCGCTTGTCGGCCTTCTTCTTGTAGCAGAGGATGAGGCATGTACTCTCGGGGAGCTCATCGAGGTGGGCGGCGAGGGTGTCGAGGTCGCGCACCTGCTGGGCTTCGCGCACCAAGACGAGGACCTGCGAGCCCATCATAGGGAAGCGCAGGGCTTCGAGGAGTATCGTGCGGGCATTGACCTCGGCACCATAGAGGATACTCTGATTGAAGTCCTGCTCCTCGGCGGGAATCAGTTCCTTGGCCGCAAAGGAGGCTATCTGATCTATGAAGAGGGGTTCGTCTCCAGCGAGCAGGTAGACTCGCTGGGGTTTGCGTTGCTTGAGCGAACGGATGATCTCGTCGTACGTGGGCATCTATACTATATTTATGTACTTTCGTGGGTATGAGCCCAATGAAGTACTCTCTACAAAGATAAGCATGATCGAGCTAAACCTGCCGAAGTGTCGCCTGCGTCTGGAGCAGCGTGAGGGCAAGCCCTACGTCTATGATGAGCTGCGGCGTAAGTTCGTCCGCCTCACGCCCGAGGAGTGGGTGCGCCAGCACTTCGTCCATTATCTTATCGATGTCTTAGGCTATCCCCAGCCCTTGATGCAGAATGAAGTGGCCCTGCGCCTCGGTGAGACCTCGAAGCGATGTGACACCCTCCTCTACGACAAGGCGCTCCGCCCGCAGATGATCCTCGAGTACAAGGCTCCCCACGTCGCGCTGACAGAGACCGTGCTGCAGCAGATCGTCCGCTACAACTATGTCCTGCGCGTGCCATACCTCGTCCTGAGCAACGGCCTCGACCATCTCGTCTGCCGTATCGACTACGACACGATGAGCTATACCTTCCTCCCCGAATTTCCCTCCTATGATAGCTTAGAGTGACGGAGCTTCCCCTACCGCCTGATACCGACACACCATGGAAGCCTTCCTACATTATATATGGGCACACCGCCGCTATACGGAGCTGATCCCGCAGGGTGCTCTGGCAGGTGCCCGCATTGAGGTTCTTGACCCTGGGGTACTCAATGTGCATGCTGGCCCCGACTTCTTCGCCGCCAAGGTGCGGATCGATGACCTCCTCTGGGTGGGGGCGGTGGAGATCCACCACGCCTCGAGCGAGTGGCACCAGCATCACCACGATACCGACCCCGCCTACCGATCCGTCATCCTCCACGTCGTTGAGCAGGACAATCGCCCTGTCATCTTCCCCTCGGGAGAGGCGCTACCCACCTGCCTCTTGATGGTGCCCGAAGAGCTTCGCCCCGAGGCTGCTGCCCTCCTCTCCGCAGAGGCTAAGCTCCCCTGCGCTGACCACCTCGCATCCGTCCCCGAAGAAGAGCGCCATATGTGGCTCTCCTGTCTCTCACGTAGCCGCCTCTCCCGCAAGGTCACGGCCGTGCGTCAGCTCCTCGAGCGGAGCGAAGGCGACTGGGCGCAGACCCTCTATGCGCTCTTCCTCCGTGCGCTGGGCTTTGGGCTCAATGGCGATGCGATGGAGCGCCTGGCCTTTGCCCTGCCCCTGCATCTCCTCCTCAAGCATCGCGACCAGCTCCCGCAGGTCGAGGCACTCCTCCTCGGCTCAGCAGGCCTCCTCGACTACCTCCCCGACGAAGCGCTCCGTGAGGAGCGACAGCGGGAATATGCCTTCCTCGCCCATAAGTATGGCTTGACGCCTCTTCCGCAAGGTACTTTCCGTCGGGCGCGAACTCGCCCCACGGGCCTCCCCGAGTATCGCCTCCTCCAGCTCGCCACACTCATCGTGCATGCTCCGCTCTGGGGGAGTGTCTTTCCCGAGATGCCGAGCATGGAGGCGCTGATGACCCTCTTGCGCCACCCCCTCCCTGCGCACTACTGCGGAGGGAAGTGGCGAGGGAGCGGGATGCTCTCCGAGGAAGCCGTCGCACATATCGCTATCAACGTCCTCGTTCCCTATCGTGAGGCCTGGCGTGCCCACTACCAGCGGGTAGGGGAGCAGGTGGGCGAAGAGCTGTGCCTTGACAAGCTCCCTGCGGAGACGAACCACGTGACCCGCCTCTTCGCCGAAGCTGGACTCACGGCACGCTCCGCTCAGGAGTCGCAGGCCCTCCTCCTGCTTCACGCCGACTACTGTACCCCTCAGAGGTGTCATCGCTGTCCGTTCTCCGTCTCACCTTCCTCTGGCTTGAATGATCCTCGTTAAGGCGCTACCTTCACCTTATTGCGCGTATTCCTCTTATCTAGCGGAGGGAAAAGTGCTGTTCTTGCGCGGGAAAAAGCGCCTTCCCGTAGTGCTTTTCCTCTGTCTATGCACGTAGTCTTAAAGACCTGGTGCATAAATCTAAATAGCCACGTACGTAGATGTTAGAGCCACGTACGTAGCCCAAAGTTATCTGCCACTCGTCTACAACTTTGTATCCATATGCGGAGCAACAATCAATAGTGATTCATATACGAACCACTATTGGTTGATGCCCCTAACCTACATTGGTTCACCCAGCGACCAATATAGGTTCATACTCCTACCCTTCCGATGGTGATACTTCGTCGTGGGGCATCCGCTACGTCTGTGCTATGTGGGGAGAGCGAAATGCTGTCATATTGCCGAGAAAAAGTCTGCGCTTTTGGCAGAATGTGAAGTTTTGTAGGGGTGAATTAAACATTGGCACCCTCTTTGACTCTCATAAGGTAAAGGGGCTTCCCCGCCACCCACCTATATCTGAGGTCGAGTGCGTAGCCGTTCCTTACGAAGCACGGCACGTCTCGAGCCCGCGATGAGGAGCTCCGGAGTGTTTTTTTAATCAGATAAAGAATTATACTTAACGACTATGAACAAGGTATTGAAGAAATCAGCCGCTGTCTTAGGCTTGGTAGCGGTAAGTATCGCAGCCTCGGCTGCTACGGTCCACGTAATGACCCGTAATGGTGGTAGCTCAAGTAGCTATACCGCTCAGTCGGGCCTCGAGAGTGTGACCTCAGCGAATGAATATGGATTCCAGAATGCAGCCTATGCCATAGGTTCGCGCCAGATAGGTAATGCTCCAGACCTCACACCTGCCGCCGAGAGCTCGGTGAAGGCGGTCGTTCACATCAAGGTGAAGAAGACCCAGCAGGTGCAGTCCCAGCAGATGATCGACCCCTTCGAATTCTTCTTCGGTGGCGATCCTCGTGGGAACTCACGTCGTAGCGAACCCGTCGTAGGCTATGGCTCGGGCGTGATCATCAGCAACGATGGCTACATCATGACGAACAACCATGTCGTCGAGGGTGGTGACGAGCTCTCTGTGACGCTCAATGACAACCGTACCTTCAAGGCTAAGCTCATCGGCTCCGACCCCTCCAGCGATATCGCACTGATCAAGGTCGAGGCTAAGGACCTGCCTACGATCCCCTTCGGTAACTCAGAGAACCTCCGTCTCGGCGAGTGGGTCCTGGCTGTAGGGAACCCCTTCAACCTCACCAGCACAGTCACGGCAGGTATCGTCAGCGCTAAGTCGCGTGCCGCTGCTACGGGCGACCAGCTCGGTGTAGGTGCTTTCATCCAGACCGATGCTGCCGTCAACCCTGGTAACAGTGGTGGTGCCCTGGTCAATGCTGCAGGCGAACTCGTCGGGATCAACACGATGATCTACTCTCAGACGGGGAACTATGCCGGCTACTCCTTTGCAGTGCCCATCAACATCGCCGCTAAGGTCGTCTCCGATATCAAGAAGTACGGCACCGTACAGCGTGGTATGCTCGGGGTCGCAGGGGCTGATGTCACTAGCGAACTCGTACAGAAGGAAGGGCTGAAGGTCAACGAAGGCTTCTATGTCGCTGACTTCGCAGAGATCAGTGCCGCTCTGGCTGCTGGTATCGAGAAGGGTGACGTCATCACCGCCATCGACGGCCACCGTATCACCTCCTTCGCTCAGCTCCAGGAGCAGCTCTCCCGCTTCCGTCCTGGCGACGCTGTGCAGGTCACGGTGAACCGCAAGGGTGCAGAGAAGACCTACAAGGTCACGCTGCGCAATCAGGAAGGTGGCTCTAAGCTCCTCAAGCAGTCTCCCAATGGGGCGAACAACCGCCTCGGTGCTACCCTCAAGGAGCTGGGAGCTAATGAGCTCCGTGCCTACGGTCTCTCCTATGGTCTCGTCGTCCAGTCCCTCCAGTCGAATAGTGCACTACGTAAGGCTGGGGTCCGCGAAGGCTTCGTCCTCTTGACGGCTAACAACGTGCCTCTGCGCTCGCAGAGCGACCTCAATCAGGTCGTCTCCGCTCTCGACAAGGCTGGTAGCCAGAGCCGCTCTCGTCGCTCCGCCCTCCAGCTGCGTGGCTTCTATCCCGAGACGGGCGAAGTCGTATCCTTCGTAGTCGATCTGTAAGTCCGTCCCTCCTATATAAATGTAGCGTCCCCACGGGCGAGGCTGGGTAGCTTAGCTATCCTCCTCCCCCGTGGGGACGCTTTCTGTATGGGCTTCCTCTCCGTCGTTGTACTGCAGAAAAGGCTATCTTTGTCTAAGGTAAACAAATACGCATTCTCAAATGGTACTGTCTAGTAGAAGAAAGAACTACGCGCTTATCGCTTCGGTCATCGTAGCTGGTGGCCTCCTCCTCTCGTCCACAAAGGCAGCTGCCCAGACGGGTATCGCCCTGCGTCTCGGTCAGCCTGACGAGGTGACCCTCGGTGTCGACGGTCGCTTGACCCTCGATGCGGCAGCCTTCGCGCCCGTCGATAAGTCCAACTTCACCTACCTGCCTTCAGGGGCGACCCAAGAAGAGCCCTTCCGTATGGCAGCTGGGACCTCCATCACACAGGCTCGCCTCGGCTTCTTCGGCGGCTATGGCAACTGGACGGGACGCATTGATGTCAACTACACGGGGCAGCGCATCACCTTCTGTGATGTCTACGCAGCCTATGCCTTCAGTCCTCAGACGCGTCTTGTCCTCGGGCACCAGCTCGAGCCGCTGAGCATCGGGATGAATACCTCCACGCGTCACGGCTCGGTCACGACCCCACTACCTCTCGACTTCCTCATCCCTTATACCCGTCACTGGGGGCTTGCTGGTACCCACTGGGGGGATAAGTATTGGCTCGGTGCAGGCCTCTTCGCTGGTAGCAGCGAGCGTGTCAATGCTCGTGAGAACCACATGGGCGAGGGCTACGGCTTCTCGGCACGTGCCGTCTGGCGCCCCATCAATACGGATCAGACGACTGTGCACTTCGGCTTCTCGGCTGTGGCTCGTACCCCCGAGCGTGTGACTTCGGATGACGGCATCGTTGCCGTGGGTGGTCGCTCGGGCTCTGTCGTAGAGAACCGCAAGTTCATCGCTGGTGGCTTCTCAGGGATCGACCACTATACCATCTGTGATCTGGAGGCTGCTTACCGTGATGACCGCTTCTTTGTCCAGGGTGAGGCCCTGTGCTCGACCTTTGTCACACAGGAAAGACCAGGGGTTATTACGAATGGGGCGAAGACGTATAATATTGATGGTAGTGAGAGTGTCTCCTTCTGGGGCGGATATCTCGTAGGCTCCTATATGCTCCGTGGGAAGCAGCGTAGCTACTCCAATAGCGGTGCAGTCTTCTCTAATGTCAATAATGAGGTGGAGCCTGGGGGCAATGTCGAGCTTATGATCGGTGCCAGCGCTATCGATACCCAGGGCTATATGGGGCAGGCCTATGAAGCCCTTGGAGCGGTGAACTGGTATCCCAATACCGCGATGATGCTCGGCCTCAGCTATACCTTCACTTCCTTCAGCAAGGATGCTGTTGCACTTGGCCGTCTGCGCTCCAGCAGCGGCGATGGTCTGAGCTACCATACCCTGCAGCTGCGCGCGCAGTTCGTATTCTAATCATTCGATATGTCTTTACGATCGATCCTACTTCTCTCCGCCCTCGTCCTCGCCCCACTATGGGGTGAGGCGAAGGTCGTGAAGCCCAAGGCTCCCACGCAGAGCCCCGAGCAGCTCCTCCGTGAGGCGGAGCGTGCCTATCACGCCTATCAGTTCGGCCCTGCCTCGACAGCACTCTCCAAGTATATCTCCAGCCTCCAGCGCCGCCGTCAGGCGGTGCCCGACAGCATCACGATGCTACAGGGGCAGATAGCACGTGCCGAGCGTATGTATGGTGCAGCCGATGAGCTCCGCGTCGTCGATAGCACACTCGTCGGGATCGATCGCATAGCTGAGCTCCTCCCTCAGGGCAGTGGGCGCTTTCTCATCGCTGAGCAGCTCCCTGCCGATATTCGCTCCCTCCTCCCCGTGGAGACGCCCGTGGTAGGCGACAGCCTGCACACGGCACCTCCCGTCTTCCCCATCTTCGGCTTCGTTGATGCTCTGGGGCGCAATAGCATCATCCCCGATGCTCATGCTCTCGCTTGGTACGCTAAGGCAGGCCGTAGCTGGGAGCGTCAGGGAGTAGCGACCAAGACGCTGGAGGCCGATGCGCCTATCCGCTCGCCCTTCCTCCTCGAGGATGGTATGACGCTCTTCTTCGCTCGCCGCTCTCCCGCAGGCCTCGGTGGCTATGACCTCTATATGACGCGCCTCACCGAGCAGGGTAATAGCTTCTTCGAGCCTACCCTCCTCGGCATGCCGTACAACTCCCCCTACAATGACTATCTGCTCGCCTATCACGAGAGCGAAGGCTGGGGGATACTTATCAGTGACCGCTTCGCTCCCGAGGGGCAGGTCCACGTCTATCGCTTCACCGGTCGCCCTGCCTTCCTCGCTGGTCGTCAGGGTGGTGAGACGACGGAGCTCTCCGAAGAGGAAGCCTACCGCCGTGCGACCCTCTCGGGTGTCCTCTACGAAGGCGAGGCCGTAGCCGTACAGCCTACGACACAGCGCGAGGAGAAGGCGGAGCTGACCTTCCACCTGCAGGGCGCAGTCGTCTACCACCGCTGGGCAGACTTCAAGAGTGACGCTGGCCGTCGCACCTTCGCTGAGGCCGAAGCTCTACGCGAATCTCTCGCCCGCGAAGAAGCCCGCCTCAGTGAGCTCCGTGCTCGCTGGAGAGAGGGTGATGCCTCCGTGCGCAGTGAGCTACGTAGCGAGCTCCAGCTCCTCGAAGCCTCTGTCCAGCAGAAGGCAAAGCAGCATCGCGACCTCCTCAATGCCGTACGCCGCCACGAAGGCGTGCGCTAATCCTCCCCCAATCCTCTACGCATTTGGAATCATTCAGTCAGGTAATCAATGAGGTGATCCCTGTCTCAGCTTGGATCGCCCTCTCTATATCGGGCCTTCTGCTCGTCGTCTCGGGCTTCATGTCCTCCTCCGAAGTCGCTTTCTTCTCGCTCTCTCCCTCCGATATCGACACGATCAAGGAGGAGGAGCACCCTGCGGATCAAGGCCTCGTAGAGCTGCTTAAGGATTCGGAGCGCCTACTGGCGACGATCCTCATCGGCAATAATCTGGTCAACGTGGCTATCGTCATCTTGACCGGCTATGCCTTTGCGCAGATCTTCGACTTCACGCATGCTCCCGCCCTGGGCTTCATCTTCCAGACGGTCATCCTGACGCTCCTCTTGCTGCTCTTCGGTGAGATCATCCCGAAGGTCTACGCCCAAGCACACCCCCTCGCTTTCAGCCGCTTCTCCTCGGGGAAGATGGCGCTGATCTCGCGCATCATCTATCCGTTCTCCTCCTTCCTTATGCGCTCGACGAGCATGCTGACGAGTCGCATGCAGCCCAAGCGCTATGACCTCTCCGTGGATGACCTCTCGCAGGCCGTCGACCTTCTCGAGGGACACGAGCCCGAGGAGAAGGAGCTCTTCGAGGACATCATCAACTTCCACAACAAGACCGCCTCGGAGATCATGGTGCCCCGTGTGGACATGGTCGATATCGATGTGGCGTGGGACTTCCATCGTATGCTCCACTTCGCCCTCGACTCGGGCTACTCACGTATCCCCGTCTACGAGGGGTCGGAGGACAATATCCGCGGTATCCTCTACCTCAAGGACCTCATTCCCTACAAGGAGCAGGGGGCGGACTTCGACTGGACGAAGCTTATCCGTGACGCGCTCTTCATCCCCGAGAACAAGCCTCTGGACGACCTCCTCGAGGAGTTTCGCAGTACGAAGAAGCACATCGCCGTCGTCGTCGATGAGTACGGTGGTACGAGCGGTATCGTCACTATGGAGGACCTCCTCGAGGAGATCGTCGGAGAGATCTCTGACGAATACGACGAGGAGGAGCTACCCTACAAGCGCCTACCCGACGGGAGCTATCTCTTCGATGGGGGGACGCCTCTGACGGACGTCCTGCGTGCACTCGACCTCGAGCAAGGTACCTTCGGCAAGGCCGAGGAGCAAGTCGACACCCTCGGTGGGCTCGTCCTCGAGCTCAAGCAAGACCTACCCCGCAAGGGTGATCTGGTCACGGCTGGCGAGTGGAGCTTCCGAGTCACGAGCTTGGAGAAGTTCCGCATCACCGAGGTCCAAGTCATTCCCCCTCCAGCGGACGACACGACATCGGGTACAGTATGACGCTGGAGTACATAGAAGGGTTACCCTCTGGGGTAGCCCTTTGTCTTGGTCACTTCCCCGTAGTGGGGCGACGGGAGCGCCGTCGCAGCGAAGAGGCTGCTGTGGGCACTATCCTCTGTGGCCTCTTTGGCTGTGCTACACCGCCCCAGCGTGAGCATGACGCTACGGGGCGGCCGTTCCTCCCCAGTGCGCCCGAGCAGAGCGTGAGTATCTCGCATGCCGAGGGTCACGCGGCTGTGCTTCTCACGCCCTCGACGCTCCGTCCCGGGGTGGATATAGAGACCTACCGCCCGCAGCTCCGTGCCGTAGCCTCGCGCTATCTGACGGAGAGCGAATGGGATCTGCTTGAGCATAGCGCTCCCTCGCTCTCGGAGCTTCAGCTCCGCACCCTCCTGTGGTCGGCGAAGGAGACCGCCTTCAAGATCTTCGGCCCGCCCGATGCCTCGCTCCATGGCTTCACGCTGGAGCGTATAGACCCCACCTCGCAGCAGCTACGCCTCGGCTACGCTCGTGAGGCCACTTCGCTCACGGTGCACTACACACTGCACCCTGACTACCTCTTCACCTACGGCTGGCATGAGGCTTAGCCTACCGCCCCGCCCATCACACTGATATTACTTAACCACTCAATATCGTATCAATGACTATGCGTAAAACCCTACTTGCGCTCCTCATCGCCCTCGGCGTCGGCTCCATCGCACGTGCTGACGAGGGTATGTGGCTCCTGGAGCAGCTCTCCAAGAAGTACCCTGAGCTCGTCAAGCGCGGGCTCTCGATGAAGGAGTACGATCTCTACAACCCCAACGGCACCTCGCTCAAGGATGCTGTCGTCAGCTTCGACGGTGGCTGTACGGGTGAGATCATCTCGTCGCAGGGGCTCGTCCTGACGAACCACCACTGCGGCTATGACGCGATCCAGAAGCTCAGCAGTGTCGAGCACAACTACCTCGAGAACGGCTTCTGGGCGCAGAGCTTCGCCGAAGAGCTCCCCGCTAAGGGCGTCGTCGTGACCTTCATCGACAAGATCGAGGACGTCACGGACTTCGTGCAGGCAGAGCTCAAGAAGGTGCGTAAGGGCACGGGCATGGAGTACCTCTCGCCCGCCTTCCTTCGCTCGGTAGCTCGCAAGCGTGTCGGTGACAACTACCTCAAGGATCACCCAGGCACGGAGGTCGAGATCCGTCCCTTCTACAATGGGAACAAGTACCTCATGTTCACCAAGAAGGTCTACTCCGACATCCGCTTCGTCGGTGCACCTCCCAGCGCTATCGGGAAGTTTGGTGCCGACACGGACAACTGGAAGTACCCCCGTCACGCTGGTGATATCTCCATCTTCCGCATCTACGCTGATGCCAACGGCAACCCTGCTCCCTACTCAGAGAGCAACGTGCCTCTGAAGCCCAAGCGCTGGTTCAACATCTCTACCGATGGCGTACAGCGTGATGACTTCGCGATGATCATGGGCTTCCCTGGTCGTACCAACCACTTCTTCCTCCCCTCCGAAGTAGAGGAATGGAAGACCATCGACAATGATATCCGCATCCGCATGCGCAACATCCGTCAGGAGGTTATGCTCAAGGATATGCTTGCCGACCCCAAGGTGAACATCATGTACGCCGCTAAGTACGCCCGCTCGCAGAACGCTTACAAGCGTGCTATCGGTGCGAACTTCGGTATTGAGAAGAATAACTTCAAGGCCACCAAGCAGCAGGAGATGGAGTCCCTCCTTTCGTGGGCCAAGGAGAAGGCGCCTAAGTCCTACAAGTCCTATGCTGATGCTGTCTCCACGATCGACCGCGCTATCGAGGGTCGTCGTGACCTGCGTCGCCAGTTCTGGTACCTCGATGAAGGGCTGTGGCAGGCTATCGAAGCCACGCGCGCCCCTGGTGCTGATGATCCGCTGACCGCTACGGACAAGGCCTTCACTGCCTACAACAACAAGGACTACCTCCCCTCGCTTGACGCTAAGATCGCTAAGGCTGAGCTGGCCGAATACACGCGTCAGATCAACCGCAAGGACTGGCCCACGGCTATCGCTGAGGGGATCGATAAGTTCGGCTCGGTAGATGCTTACGTTGATGCGATGTTCGCTCAGTCGACCTTCACCACGCCCGAGGGCTTCGAGGCCTTCAAGAAGCTGGGGGCTAAGGAGCAGCAGGCTGTCCTCTCCTCCGACCTGATGTCGCGCTTCGCTGCCTCTGTCCGCACCAAGCGCGAGCAGCTGACGAAGGATCTCCGTGCCTTCGACAACCCCATTGATCTGGCTCGTCGCACCTACGTCGGTGGCGTCATCGCTCAGCGTGGTGTCGACAACCTCTGGCCCGATGCCAATAGCACGCTGCGCTTCACCTACGGTCAGGTCCGTGGCTACTCGCCTGTCGACGGCGTCGAGTATCAGGTGCCTACGACCCTGCGTGGTGTGATGGAGAAGGAAGACCCCACCTCATGGGAGTTTGCTGTCCCCGCTCGTCTCAAGGAGATCTACCAGAAGCAGCTCTACGGCGAAGGCAAGCGTTGGGCAGCTAAGAAGGCTGACGGCACGTATGAGATGCCTGTCAACTTCGCTGCTACGACCCATACCACAGGTGGTAACTCCGGTAGCCCCGTCTTCAATAAGTACGGCGACCTGATCGGTATCAACTTCGACCGCAACTGGGAAGGTGTCGGTGGTGACATCCAGTACCTGCCCTCCTACCAGCGTAGCATCATCTGTGATATCCGCTACGTCCTCCTGCTCATCGACCAGTTCGGTGAGTGCCCCCGCCTCATCCAGGAGCTGTCGCTCGTCTCACGCCGATGAATACCCAGAGCCCCAAGCGTCCGCACCTCGTCGTCCTCTCGGGGGCAGGGATGAGTGCCGAGAGTGGCCTGTCGACCTTCCGCGATAGCGATGGTCTGTGGGCGGGGCATGACGTCCAAGAGGTCGCCAGCATCGAAGGTTGGTACCGCGATCCCCAGTGCGTGCTGGACTTCTACAATCAGCGCCGTCGGGAGTTCGTCGGAGCAGAGCCCAACGAAGGGCACCGTCTGCTCTCCCGCCTCGAGGAGTACTATCGTGTGACGATCGTCACGCAGAACGTCGACGACCTGCACGAGCGTGCGGGTAGCAGCCGTGTCATCCACCTCCATGGGGAGCTGATGAAGAACCGCTCCGTGCGGGATCCCTTCACCACCTACCCCGCCGAAGGGGCGACACGTGAGCTCCATATCGGGGACTTAGCGCCCGATGGCACGCAGCTCCGCCCCTTCATCGTCTGGTTTGGCGAAGAGGTGCCGGAGATGATCCCTGCTATCGAAGCCACCGAAGAGGCGGATATCTTCCTTGTCATCGGCACGTCGCTGGAGGTCTATCCTGCAGCGGGACTGCTGGGCTACGTCCCAGGAAAGGCGCCCGTCTACTGCATCGACCCGAAGCCCGTGCGTAGTGGCTACCGCCCCGACCTCATCCATATCCAGGCGGGAGCTGTGGCCGGTATGCGCGACCTCTATGCGCGCTTGACCGAAGGCTGCTAATGCCCCTCTGCTGAGCTTCCTCACCGAAGCTCACACCTCGATCCTATGAAGGCTGTCCGCACGCTTCCCTCGTGGAAGCGTGCGGACAGCCTCTTTTTATGCGTGCTCCTCACCGCCTTGGTACTCCGTAGCACTACTCCTTGCCCCTCTCTTTCGCCCGAGAAAACTTCCGCCCCACCGCAGCCAAAACCACGGAGGTCTACACCTATTCTTCTATCTTGGTGCGTGATCCTAAGATCCCCGCACGTAGTCCAAAGGATTTCCCCTCGTAGTCCTAAAATCCACGTACGTAGATTTAGAAATACTCCTACACGTCGCACGAAATACCGCGCGAAAAACGAGTGAGTACCTCTATTCCTTCGTGCCCTTCCCTCCGCTCTTTCCCCTCACGTATCTATACAGCAGCGCCCCATAATCCCGAGCGGATCATGGGGCGCTGATGCTTGTAAGGGGGGGGGAGGCGGGGCTTACTTGAGGGCGGCGAGGACGTTGCGCTCGATGCGTGCCGTGAGGTCGTCGGTGGGTTCGGCGACGAAGGCACGACCCGTGACGGTCTCATACAGCTCGATGTAGCGGTCGGAGACGCTCTTACAGTACTCCTCGGTCATCTCGGGGATGACTTCGCCATCACGGCCTTGGAAGCCGTTCTTGATGAGCCACTGGCGGACGAATTCCTTGGAGAGCTGCTTCTGCTCTTCGCCACGCTCGAAGCGCTCTTCGTAGCCTTCGGCATAGAAGTAGCGGGAGGAGTCGGGCGTGTGTATCTCGTCGATGAGGTAGATCTTGCCGTCCTTCTTCCCGAATTCGTACTTCGTGTCGACGAGGATCAGGCCACGCTCACGTGCCATCTCCTGACCACGCTTGAAGAGAGCGTAGGTGTAGGCCTCGAGCTGCTTGTAGTCTTCTTCGCTGACCAGACCGGTGCGGATGATTTCCTCGCGGGAGATATTCTCGTCATGGCCGACATCTTCCTTCGTGGTGGGGGTGATGATGGGCGAGGGGAAGGCTTCGTTCTCACGCATGCCGTCGGGGAGCTGGATACCGCAGAGGGTGCGTTCGCCCGCCTTATAGGCACGCCAAGCTGAGCCAGTGAGGTAGCCACGGATGACCATCTCTACTCGGAAGGGCTCACAGCGCAGGCCGAGCGATACCATGGGGTCGGGAGCAGAGATGAGCCAGTTGGGGACGATGTCGCGCGTAGCTTCGAGGAAGTAGGTCGCGATCTGGTTGAGGACTTGTCCCTTGTAGGGGATACCCTTGGGGAGTACGACGTCGAAGGCGGAGATGCGGTCGGTGGCGATCATCGCTACCTGCTCACTGCCGAGGAAGTACACGTCGCGGACCTTGCCATGATAGACGTGATCCTGATGAGGGAATTGGAAGTCCGTGCGGACGAGTGTCTGTGCCATAGTTCTATCTTGTGTGATTAGTTTGTGATGTGTCGGAGGGGGCGGACGTCTTTTCGTCCTTGGCATCGTAGACGGCCACGATCTCGGAGACGAGCGGGTGGCGCACGATGTCGGTCTTATCGAAGTGGATGAAGCTGATGCTCTTCAGTCCGTGGAGCTTGTCGAGCGCATCCTTCAGACCCGAGGTCACGCCACGGGGAAGGTCGATCTGCGTGAAGTCCCCCGTGATGATCATCTTCGAGCCCATACCGAGGCGCGTGAGGAACATCTTCATCTGCTGCGGTGTAGTGTTCTGCGCTTCGTCGAGGATGACGACGGCATCACTCAGCGTGCGACCACGCATGAAGGCCAGCGGGGCGATCTGGATGACGCCCGTGTCCATGAGGTCCTTGAGCTTGGGGGCAGGGATGAGTTCGCCGAGGGCGTCGTAGAGCGGCTGGAGGTAGGGGTCGAGCTTGTCCTTCATCTCGCCAGGGAGGAAGCCGAGCTTCTCGCCTGCTTCGACGGCAGGGCGGGAGAGGATGATACGGCGCACCTGCTTTGCCTTGAGGGCTTTGACCGCCAGACAGATGGCGATGAAGGTCTTCCCCGAGCCGGCAGCACCCGTGGCGAAGCACAGGTCACGCTCGGCGAACTCGCGAGCCATGCGGCGCTGACGCTCCCCGCGGGGGAGGATAGCCTTGCCGTGGACGCCGTAGATGAGTACGTCGCTCTCGGCGGTGGGCAGGGTGTCGGCGGCCTTACTGCGGTGCCGACGCACGACCTCGATGATCTGTGCTTCGGTCAGCTGGTTGTGGCGACTGCACAGGGCTTCCAGAGAGGAGAGGATGTGCAGGAGCTCTTCGGCGGCTTGGTCTTCGCCAAGTACCTTGATGACGTTCTGGTGAATGCGTAGCTTCGTCTTAGGGAAGAGGTTCTGTAGCGTGACGAGGTTCGCGCGGTTGACACCGACGAACTCCTGCGTGTCGGCTTCCTCTAAGACGTAGAGTCGCTCCATCATAGGCTTATAGTCGTTGGGATAGGGTGATGAGATGCTTGATGTGGGTGCGCCATTCGGGAGCTGCTGCCTGCAGGTCGCTTAGGCTGCGGGGGAAGCGATAGCCCCAGTAGTGATGCGGATCCTCGGGGCGGTTGATCTGCTCCTCGGCGGGTGTGGTGAGCCAGAGACGGCTGTCGAGGCTCATCCAGTCGGCAAGGGGCAGGAGGACAGCCGCAGATGGGGATGCGAGATGTGCCTCGATGATGCGGCGGTAGAGGGCTTCTTCGTCGGGAACTTCCTCGGTAAGAAGGAGCTCTTCGCGATAGTAGCGCTCTTGCTCGCTCGCCGAGAGGCTGTGCCACCAGCCACGTAGCGAAGGCATATCGTGGGTGGAGGTCGTGGCTACCGAGCGGGCGGGGAAGCCATCGGGGCGTGCCCAGCCCGTGGGGGTGAAGGCCTTCGGCATACGCTCCAGCTCAAGGGAGAGGACCTGCAGCTCGTCGAGGACGGCGGGTACAGAGGCGGGGATCATCCCGAGGTCCTCGGCACAGAGCAGAAGGCGTGTGTGGCTCGTCAGCGCACCGAGACGCAGCAGGGCGGTGGTGCGGAAGAGCTCGTTGTGCCGGACGTAATAGTAGTCATCGCTGACGGCTCGCCAGCGCTCCTGCACCTCCTCGGGGAGGCGGGCGAAGAGACGACTGCGCTCCAGCGCGATGCGTGGGTGGTAGTGCCCTGCCTTGTACGGGTCGGCGATGAGGGCAGTCTCCGTGCAGAGCTCAGCGAGTACGGCGGCGACATCGGCTCCGAGAGCGCGCTGGGCGGCCTCCGTCTCGTAGTCGGCTTGCTCGCCATACGTGAGCTGATAGAGCCCTACAAGGGCAGTGCTATGGAGATAGCCGCTGTTGAGGAGGTCATCGAAGCTGTCGCCAAGGCGTGCCGTCAGCTCGTCTTCGTGGACGAGTGGCGCGATGAGTAGCTCAATGGGGAAGGGGGGCGCGAGCTTCTCCTGCCACTCCTCGAGACTGTAGGGGAGTGCGGGGTGGAAGTGCCCCAAGAGCCCAGAGCGCTGCGTGCGTGGTACCTCCCAGATGCGGAAGAAGCCGAGGATATGGTCGATGCGGAAGGCGTGGAAGTAGCGGGCCTGACGCTCGAAGCGCTGGCGCCACCAGCGGAAGTCGCCTTCCTCCTGCATGCGCTCCCAGTTGTACGTGGGGAAGCCCCAGTTCTGCCCGTCGGCAGCGAAGTCATCGGGTGGGGCGCCTGCGGACTGCTCCGTGTGGAAGAGAGGTGGTGCCATCCAGACGTCGACGCTGTGGGGCGCTACGCCGATGGGGAGGTCACCCTTGAGGAAGACGCCTCGCTCCTCAGCATAGCTACGTACCGCCTGGAGCTGGCGGTCGAGGACGAACTGCAGCCAGTAGTAATAGCCTACCTCCTCAGCATGTGCCGTATCGTCAAGATAGGCAGCTGCCTTAGCCTCGTCATACACTTCCCATCCCGCCCAGTCGCTGGGTGTGCCCGAGCCAAACTGGTCACGCAAGACGCAGTAGAGGGCGTAGGGACGGAGCCAAGTGGCGGCTTCGTCGTAGAAGAGGCGGAAGTCCTCGCTCGTGAGGTCGGCCTTACCCTGCAACTCGAATGCACGACGGAGGAAGCGCTCCTTCAGCTCGAGTACGCGTGGGTAGTCCACGGCGGGGAGCTGGCGTAGTGCCTTTGCCTCGCGGAGGAATGCCTTACGCTCCTCGGAGGGGAGGGCGGGCAGTGCCTCGGGATCGATGTATATGGGGTGGAGGGCGTCGACGGATATCGCATTGTAGGGATAGGAGTCGGCGGTGCCTCGTGTGCTGGTGGTATCGTTGATGGGGAGGAGCTGGACGGCGTGCATACCTGCTTCGGCTGCGAAGTCAATGGCTTCTCTGAGCGCGCCGAAGTCGCCTATACCCCAGTCGGTGTCGCTGCGCAGCGAGAAGAGCGGTGTGACAAGGCCTGCCGTACGCACAGGGCGGCTGGGGAGATGGAGGTAGCTATCCTGCACATAGCAGTAGGGATAGACGGTGCTGTCGGGGAGATTTATCCAGCGGTCTTCACCCTCCTCCCAGAGGTAGGTATAGCCTGCGTCTGTGCTGAGGAGGTATTTGTAGCGAAGCGAAGTGGGGGCGGAGCCTATGGCAGAGGCGGGGAGCGTAGCGCTCCAGCGTCCTTGTCCGCGGTAGGTGAGGGGAAGAGCCTTCTTAGGATCCCAGCTCCCGAGTGCCTCGTAGCTCCCCGTCACGAGTAAGCGCTCACCTCGGTGTAGGGCGGGAGCGTGGACGGAGAAGGTGAGGCCAGGCTGTGGTGCTTCCTCCAGAGCTGTGGTCTGCTGACCGAGGATATCGCAGAAGGCCGCCGAGAAGGCAGGGGCATCCTCAGGGCAGTCGATCCAGCGGTCTTGTGTGAAGACGGTCGTGTCGCCAGCGGGGAGATGAAGTTCGTGGGAGATCCGCCATTCCTCGCGTAGTACGGCACCCGTCTCATCGGTGAGGCGGTAGCTATATATATAATGTATAGGGGAGGTGGCGGAGGGGAGGTGTAGAGTCGCTTGCCAATGCCCTTCCCCGAGATGCTCGAGGGGGAGGGTCTGCGCTCCAGAGTGGGCGGGGCTGTCGGCAGCTCGGCCTACGAGCGTGAGCCGCTCGTGGGGCTGCGCCCAGTACTCGATGGAGAAGGTGACTGTCATCTATAGATAGGGTCCTACCATTCGTTCGTGTAGAGTAAGGTGCATCTGTGTGTACCTTCCGTTGCAAAGGTACGCAATATCTTCGGCCCTGGGGTAGGGTGGTGTGGGCTCATTCTTCGGTAGGGAGGGGTATGAACCTATATTGGTCCGCGGGTCGACCTATATTGAGACTGTTGCCGTGAGTCCTACCCTCTATTTAGAGTACTAAGTCATCGCACGACCAACTCCCCGATATGCCTCTCCGAAGAGATGCACAAGCCCTTCGCCTTATCGCGTGTATTCCTCTTATCCAGCAGAGGGAAAAGTCTCCTTCTCGTGAAGGGAAAAGCACCTTCACGTAGTGGTATTCTTCTATCTATGCACGTAGTCTTAAAGACCAGGCACGTCAGTCCAAACATCCACGTACGTAGATATTAGAGCCACGTACGTAGTCCAAACTTATCTGCCACTCGTCCACAGCTTTTTATCCCGACGCAGAGCAACAACCTAATAGAGATCACTTCACAAAGCTATATAGTTCTATCCACGCACCTATATTGGTCGCTGAGCGAAGCTATATTGGTCGGTGACGTGACCTATATAGGTTCGCCCGCAGATCAATATGGGTTCACTCATCCCCCTTCGTCGGGACGTCGGAGTACCTCCTCGAGGAGCGGAGATCGGACTGCGCGAGAAGGTGCATCGTCAGCGAGATCTCGGGAGGTCTAGAGTGTAAAATAAGTAGTACTTCGCGGGCGTGAAAGCTCCATATTTTGGCTTTTTCTTACCTTTGCGTGTCACCCGAGGGAGCACAAGCGGTGCCTCAGACGGTGGCCTACAGACCCGAAAGCCGGGAACCTTCTTCGCCTTTATCCTGATCTCGGGGCCTGTCTCGAGCTATGGGGCGAGTCGCTGAAGGTATGTTGTACCTAAACCAAATTTTATGACGTTGAAAGGAATTCTTTTCGGCGCACTGGCGGGCGTGGTGCTCTTAGGAGCGACCTCAGCAAGCCTTCCCTCCCAGCCCTCTGCAAGTGGTCTGCGTGTGGGTGACGTGTTACCGAAAATGAAGTCTCTGGACGCGGAAGGTCGTGCCTCCACCACGGAGTCAGCACAGCGCTATCGTCTCATCCACTTCTGGGCAGCCTATGATGCTACCAGTCGCGCCGCGAATGTGGTATGGGATCATTACTTCGCTGGTAAGGCACAGACGGCTATCGACTACCAAGCCATCTCGCTTGATACCGATGACGCTGTCTGGTCACAGACGATCTCCCTCGACCAAGTGGATCAAGAGGACCAGCGCTACATCGCCCCCACGGAGCGTAGCCGCTATATGGCACGTGCAGGACTCCTCGACGGACTACACACCTACCTTGTGGATGATCACGGGGTCGTCGTAGCCGTAGATCCGACGCCAAGCGAATTAGCGAACTATCATTAAACTCAAATTATTGGCAAGAGCCACGATCAGGGATCCCCTGGCCGTGGCTCTTGCTTTTTGTCTATGTGGTGGGCGAATGCCCCCTCCTTACGATGGGCTACTCGGTGAGGTCCCTCCCCTCGATATCTATGTTTCGACAGCCCTCGAGGAGGAAGCGCTTCTGATTGGGGTGGAACTTCGGGTAGCTCGTCGTCGGCTCGATCTTATTGCCACGCCACAGGATACCGTCGGTGCTGATGGCGTGCAGGAGCGGCGTGTCGAAGGTGCGGAAGATGTTGTCCTCAATGCGGATGCTCTTCGGCCCCTGCCCGTAGAAGGGGTGGCGCTGTGAGGCAAGCTCGGGGATGATGGGGTGGATGCTGATGACTGCGCTGGTGAACTGGTAGAGGCTCGTCAGCACGTCTTGGAAGAGGTTGCGGCGGATCGTGACCTCACGCGTCTGCCCCGACTCGTACCATATGTTGTTGTCCGTGCTGAAGAGGATCGCCGAGCCGCTGACGTGGTCGAAGGTGTTGTCCTCGATGAGGACGGGGCGAGGCGTATTGATGAGGATGCCTCGGGCGCGGTTGTGACGCACGAGGTTGTGGGAGAAGTCGACGCTCGGCGTGCGGGTGAGGTTCTCCATGCTGATCTGTCGCTCGGGCGTGTAGTCTGCGGGTAGCTCCTCATCGAAGGTGATGCGCAGCTCGCGTGCGCCCTTGAGTTGCACGCCATCAGCTGGGCTAATGGAGCGTACGTGGAAGGTGCCTTCCAGCCCCTGGATATCGCGTGAGGTGACCAGACGCACCGAGTCACCAGGCATGGCCCACGTGTAGCCAAAGGCCTGCTCGTGCATGAAGCGCCCGACGAGCGTGTGCTTACCCTCACGTGCTGTGACCTTGAGATAGACGCCATGGACGTTCAGCGCGTCGTCCATCATGTTCTCAAAGCGGCAGTGCTGTACGGAGATCTTCCCCTCACAGGCGACGAAGTGCGTGGCATCGGCTTGGGTGGTGACGTAGCGTCCACCACGGGGGCGTAGCTGGACGTGGAAGCGCTCCAGCGTGATGTCGCGGGAGTTCTGCGTGAGGACGCCCATGCCCTCGGCGAAGTGGATGTTCATATCCTCAAGGCGGATATCACGGCTCTCGGTGATGAAGATAGCAGGCTGGGGGCGGTAGCCGGTGCGGGCGGCGAAGACGGTGCCTGCGGGGAGGTGGGAGTCCTTCCAGTGGGGAGCGTAGAGAAGTGGCTTCGTATGCTTGCCTGTGATACCCATAGCAGCAGCCTCGCGCGCAGTCAGCTGACGGATGTCCTTATTCGGGAGGAGTATGTCGGAGGTGCGGTAGAGGAGCTCGCGCGTCTTCGGGTCAAAGGCAAGGCCATGGTCGGGGGTAGAGGTCCAGTTCGTGCCGTAGGCTTCCAGCTGCCCCTTGTCCGTGATGCGCCACTTGACCCAAGGTGCGGGGGTGAAGACGATACCGCACGTGGTGTCGGAGCGCAGGATATGCAGCTGCGAGATCTGCGGATTGGTGAAGTCAATGGTGAGGCCTCGGAGCTCGACGCCCTGACAGCTGTCGAGGACGATGGGGAGCATGCGGTCTTCGAAGAGCAGTTCGCTTCCCTCACCCTTCACGATGACGTGGCGCCAGCCTCGTAGGAGAAGGCCTATCGGACGACTACCCGCGTGGTCGTGATTGGAGATGAAGTACTCGCGCTCTACGGCTCCCTCACGGGAGAAGTGGTAGCGCCCAGGGCGAAAGCATAGCTCCAGCGTGTCGTCTCCCTTCTCGAGGTCGGGGTGTAAGCCCTCGAGGAGCTTGCGGAAGACGGGGGTGGCATTGATCTGCTTCCCCTTGCGAGGGGCGAAGGCGGGGAGCTGAATGACGCGGCGATGGGCCTTCATGGGAAGCACTGCGATGAGGAGCAGGACGAGCGAGAGTAGGGCGTGTCGGGTGGGAGCGAGCTGGCGCATAAGCGGGATGTCGGTGCTGTGAGCGGGGAGAAAAGTAGGGGAGGGAGGCGGTAGCTTCCCTTGGTTTCATTGAGATAAACGAAGTAGCCCCAACTCCTTGCCCACATCGGGTAAGAGAGTTGGGGCTACTATGTTTAGTGCTGAGCGTGCTCAGTCGTGCCCGGCAGGCGCGTATTACTTCTTAGCCTTGATGCCGAGACGAACGGGCTTGATCATGTTCTCAGGAGCGAGTACCGTGTCGAGGTCTTCCTTAGAGAGGATACCGTGCTCGATGATGAGATCATAGACACCGCGACCCGTCTCGAGAGCTTCCTTAGCGATCTTCGTAGAGTTCTTGTAGCCGATGATGGGGTTGAGGGCGGTGACGATACCGATGCTATTGCGGACGTTGTCGCGGCACTTGTCTTCGTTGGCAGTGATGCCGTCGATGCAGAGCGTGCGGAGCGTGTCGAAGCCGTTGATCAGCAGGTCAATGGACTCGAAGCAGCACTGTGCCATGACGGGCTCCATAGCGTTGAGCTCCATCTGCGAAGCGTCGCCAGCCATAGTGACACAGAGGTCGTTACCCATGACCTTGTAGCATACCTGGCTCATGACTTCGGGGATGACGGGATTCACCTTACCGGGCATGATCGAGGAGCCTGGCTGCATAGCAGGGAGGTTGATTTCGCCGAGACCGCAGCGAGGACCGCTGGAGAGGAGACGCAGGTCATTACAGATCTTGTTGACCTTGATAGCGATGCGGCGCAGAGCAGAGCTGTAGCCGACCATTTCGCTCGTGTCGCTGGTAGCGCCGACGAGGTCTTCGGTGAGGGTGATATCCCAGCCCGTGATCTTCGCCATTGCTTCGGTGCAGTAGCCGGCGTATTCGGGCTCAGAAGAGATACCCGTACCGATAGCCGTAGCCCCCATATTGATAGCGAGGAACTGGTGAGCAGCGTAGTCAAGGTTAGCGATCTCGTGGCGGAGGATCGAAGCGAAGCCACCGAAGGTCTGGCCGAGCGTCATAGGCACAGCATCCTGGAGCTGCGTACGACCCATCTTGACGACGTGTGCGAACTCCTTAGACTTCTTCTCGAGAGCTTCGATGAGCTGGATGAAGTGGGGGCGGAGCTTGAGGTGCGAAGCGTAGAGACCGAGGTGGATAGCCGTGGGGTACGCGTCGTTGGTCGACTGCGAACCGTTCACGTGGTCGTTAGGAGAGAGGTACTTGAACTCACCCTTCTCGTGGCCCATGATCTCGAGTGCACGGTTGCAGATGACCTCGTTGGCGTTCATGTTCGTCGTCGTACCTGCGCCCCCCTGGATCATGTCGACGGGGAAGTGCTGGTGGTGCTTGCCTTCGAGGAGCTCGTGGCAAGCCTGGACGATAGCATCCTTCTGCTGGTCGGTGAGCAGGCCAAGGCGGTGGTTAGCGATAGCGGCAGCTTCCTTGGTCCATGCGAGCCCCTGGATGAAGAGGGGGTAGTCGCAGAGGTGGAAGTTGCTGATGTTGAAGTTTTCTATCCCACGGAGGGTCTGCACACCGTAGAGGTGCTCGTTGCTGATCTGGCGTTCGCCGATCAGGTCACTTTCAAGGCGAAAGTCCTTGCCTGAAGTAGCCATAGTATGATGTCGTTACTAATAAGGTGTATTAAACTTTAGGGCAAAGTTACAGCTTTTTCGTTCTCAGCAAGGGGGTAGTGAGGCCCTTGAATAGCAGGCTGTCAGCGGGTTGTGTGGCGCTTTGCTCGCACTTATTATAATAATGTAGAGAAAGGGCGTGCGGTGAGGGGGTAAACGTGTGAAGCTGTCTGCCTTTTCGTGGGAAGGGTGGCTTTTTGCTTTGCCTGTCTGTGCACTCTTGTGCGGAGGGTGCGATGCATACCTGCAGAGGGATGGGATATGAACCTATATAGCTTTGTGAAGTGACCTCTATTAGGTTGTTGCTCTGCGTAGGGATAAAAGTTGCGGACGAGTAGCGGATAAGTTTGGACTACGTACGTGGCTCTAATATCTACGTGCGTGGATATTTGGATTTACGTGCCTGGTCTTTAAGACTACGTGCATAGATAGAAGAATACCACTACGGGAAGGCGCTTTTTTCTTCACGAGAAGGACACTTTTTCCTCTGCGGAATCAGAGGAATACTTGCGATAAGGCGAAGGGCTTGTGTATCACTTTGGAGAGGTATATCGGAGTGTGATGCGGAGGCCTCATTATGCGCCTGCCTTGGGAGTCCTGATAGTCCTCGAACTTATGTATCTTTGTGCGACAAAATGACAGACGGAAGATGAACGTAGATATTCAGCAGATCAAGCACCGCTTCGGTATCATCGGCACAAGCCCTCTACTCGACCATGCTATCCGCACGGCCGTGCAGGTGGCACCCACCGATATGTCGGTGCTGGTGATCGGTGAGAGCGGTGTCGGGAAGGAGAGCTTCCCGAAGATCATCCATCAGAATAGTATTCGCAAGCACGGCCCTTATATCGCTGTGAACTGTGGGGCTATCCCTGAGGGGACCATCGACTCCGAGCTCTTCGGTCACCTGAAGGGCTCGTTCACGGGCGCTATCACCGACCGCAAGGGATACTTCCAAGAAGCCTCGGGCGGTACGATCTTCCTCGACGAAGTAGGGGAGCTTCCCCTCTCGACGCAGGCCCGTCTCCTGCGTGTCCTCGAGACGGGGGAATTCATCCCCGTCGGGGCAAGCCAAGCCCAGAAGACCGATGTGCGCATCGTCGCTGCAACGAATGTGAACCTGCAGGAGGCTGTCGAGCGTGGCCGCTTCCGCGAAGACCTCCTCTTCCGTCTCAATACCGTACCCATCGAGGTGCCTCCTTTGCGTAGCCGTGTGCAGGATATTCCCCTGCTCTTCCGTCTCTTTGCTTCGATGAGTGCTGAGCGCTACCATATGCCTCCCCTGCGTCTGACGCCCGAGGCTGCTAAGCTCCTCGAGGGCTATCGCTGGCCAGGGAATATCCGTGAGCTGCGCAACTTCACCGACCGCATCAGCGTCCTCGAGGAGGAGCGTACCGTGACGGCAGAGACCGTCTCGCGCTACCTGCCACGGGATCTGGGCGTAGACTATCATCCTGCCCTTCGTCAGCAGGCCGTGCTCGGTGAGGACGCTACGTCCTTCGCTAACGAGCGAGAGATCCTCTATCAGGTGCTCTTCGATATGAAGAAGGATATGGCGGAGATGAAGAATCTCATCGCCGGGATCATGCGTGGTGAGGTGCCAGTCGCTCAGCCCAAGGCTCACGGTGACTACACACCTACCGAGGTGCACACGTCCAATGCGCACCCCACGACGCTCGCTGGCCGTGATGACTACCGCAACGTCCTCTCGAGTCCCTCGGGCTATGCTCCCGTGGAGGATGTCGTCGAGATCCCTGCTACCCCGCACGCTACGGACCATCATGCCGAGGTCTCAGACTTCGAGGAGCAGCCCCTCTCACTCGAGGAGGCAGAGCGTAGCCTGATACAGGCTGCGCTCATTCGCCATGATGGTCGCCGTCGTCGTGCCGCCCAAGATCTCAAGATCTCCGAGCGTACCCTCTACCGCAAAATCAAGGAATATGGACTGGAAGAATAAGCTCCACCGCCGTGCCTTCGCCCTCATCGGGGCGCTTGTCCTCGTCATCGCAGGCTGCAGTATCCGCTACAGCCCCAATGGTGGTGCGCTTGACTATACCCAGCTCAAGACCATCACCATCGGTGAGGTCATCAATAAGGCGCCCATCGTCAACCCCATCCTCGCCTCCAGCTTCACCGAGAAGATCAAGGACTACTACGAGAGCCGTACGCGCCTCTCCCTCGTCCCGCAGGCGGGTGACCTCGAGCTTTACTGCACGATCACGGGCTACGACCTGACGCCTATGGCCGTCAGTCAGGATAACTTCGCCGAGCGCACGGTCTTTACCGTGACGGTGCAGGTGAAGTATGTCAACCACGTGAATGAGAAGGAGAGCTTCGAGCGTAGCTTCAAGGCTTACCGCGACTTCCCACGTAGCCAGCCCTTCGTCGCTGTGCAGGACGACCTGCTGCGTGAGATCATGGACGACCTCTTGAAGCAGATCTATAATGCTACAGTAGAGAACTGGTAGATGACACGCGACGAACTCTATAGCTACTTGGCTGATCCCAAGCGCCTCACCGCTGAGACGCTCGAGCCGATCCGTGCGCTCTATGAGTCCTATCCCTACTGCGCACCCTTCGCCTTCCTCTACCTATATAATCTCTCGCTGACGGGAGACGTGCGCTATGCCTCGGAGCTGCGTCGTCTCTCGGTACTCCTGCCCGATCGGGAGCAACTCTTCCGCCTCGTCGAGGGGGATCGCCCCGCCTTCGTCGCAGCGACGCCCGATGTGCCTGCCGAAGCTGATACCTTCGACCTCATCGATCACTTCCTCGATGGTGCACGCTCCTCAGGCGAAGATCTCCCCGAGGTGCTCCACTATGAAGGAGTGGGGGAGAGTCAAGACTACTTCGCTGGCGAGACGGCAGAGCCACTTCCCGCGGAGGGACTCTCCGAGCTTCTCGAGCCACGCACCGCTCCCGTAGCCCCCTCCGTAGCCCCTTCGGCGGAGGAGCCTGCCGCTGAAGAACTCCTCTCGGAGACCCTCTCTAAGATCTATATTCAGCAGCAGCATTACGATAAGGCACTGAGGATTATCCGCTCTCTTAGTTTGAATTATCCAGAGAAAAATCGTTTCTTTGCAGACCAGATACGCTTCCTGGAGCGCCTGATAGAGAATAATAAAACCACAAATTAGTATAAGACATGTTCTACCTACTCACGGTACTGATCCTGATAGCATCCATCGCGCTGGTGCTGCTGGTGATCGTACAGAAGTCTAAGGGCGGTGGCCTGGCTTCACCCTTCGCTTCGACGAATAACATCATGGGGGTCCGTAAGACTACCGACGTACTGGAGAAGGCTACTTGGTGGCTCTTCGGTATCGTAGCCGTGCTCTGCATCGCCTCGTCGCACTTCCTCGGCACGGGTACGGATGCTGATTCTAAGACGCAGCAGGTCCTCGAGCAGAATGCTGCTAAGGATGCTGCTCCTACGGCTCTGCCCGCCCTCGGTGGTGGTGCTGCTCCTCAGCAGGGTGCTCCTGCAGCAGCTCCCGCTCCTGCCACGGAAGCTCCTGCTCCTGCAGCTGCGCCTGCCAACTAAGGCTCCCATACACCTATATAATAGGCACGCTCCTCACCTGATGAGGGGCGTGCCTATTTCTTTATCACTACGAGAGATAGGTGGTATGGTTTTATTCCGTATCTTTGCACCCGATCTAATGCAACGATGCAAAAGGTTCTAACAATTTTACCGATTTAAATGGCAACGAAAATCCGTTTACAGCGCCACGGTCGCAAGGCTTATGCCTTCTATAAGATCGTCGTCGCTGACAGTAGAGCGCCACGAGATGGCAAGTTTATTGAGAAGATTGGTACGTACAACCCCAACACCAATCCTGCCACAGTAGATTTGGACTTCGAGCGCGCTCTGTATTGGCTCACGACTGGTGCACAGCCTACCGACACGGCTCGTAGCATCCTCTCTCACGAAGGCGTTCTCCTGAAGAAGCACCTCCTCGGTGGTGTCGCTAAGGGCGCATTCGACCAGCAGGCCGCTGACGCTAAGTTCGAAGCATGGAAGTCCAAGAAGGATGGTGCCCTTGGCTCTATCCGTGAGACCCTGGCTAAGGACAAGGCTAACGCCGCTAAGGCTGCTCTGGAAGCCGAACAGGCTGCCAACAAGGCCAAGGCTGCTGCTGTAGCTGCTAAGAAGCTCGCCGAAGCTGAAGCTAAGGCTGCTGCTGAAGCTCCCGCTGAAGCCGAAGAGGCTCCCGCTCAGGAAGAAGCTGCTGCAGAATAGTCGACCGCTGCATCCTCGTAAGAGATGTCTCCGATAAAGAAATAGCGGACGCTCACCCTTCACCTCACTTATGTGGGGTGAAGCGGTGGGCGTCCGCTGCTTTGTCGTCTTATCCACCTTTATCCATCACTCACACTTAGTCCTCTGGCTGTGACGGCCGTCACAGCCACCTGTACAAACAAAGCGTATGAAGAAGTATTTACTTCGTCTCTTGGTACTGGCTCTCTTTGCCTTCGCCACCCCAGCCGTATGGGCCCAGGTGACGACCTCGGCGATCAACGGTACGATCACCGACCCTACTACCAAGGAGACTCTTATCGGCGCCAGCGTTGTCGCCAAGCACCTGCCTACCGGTACGACCTACGGCGCTATCACTAACGCCAAGGGGAACTTCAGCATCGTAGGTATGCGCCCAGGTGGTCCCTACACCCTCACTATCTCCTATATCGGCTATCAGTCTGCGAAGATCGAGAACGTCAACCTCGCTCTCGGTGAGACGGAGACCTTCAACATCGAGATGAAGGACGATACCAAGCAGCTCACCACGGTCGTCGTCACGGGGGCTAAGGGTAATAAGTTCAACTCTCAGAAGACTGGCGCTGGATCAGCCTTCTCTCGTAAGAACATCGAGCGTGTCCCTACCGTATCACGTAGCATCATGGACATCGCTAAGCTCACGCCTCAGGCTAACGGTAGTGGCTCCTTTGCTGGGGCTAACAGTCGCTTCAATAGCTTCCAGATCGACGGTGCTGTCAATAACGACGTCTTCGGTCTCGGCACCTCGGGTAAGAATGCTATCTCCCTCGAAGCTATCGACGCTCTGCAGGTCGTCATCGCTCCCTTTGACGTCCGTCAGTCGGGCTTCACGGGTGGCGGTATGAACGCTATCACGAAGTCGGGTACCAACACCTTCCACGGCTCGGTCTACGACTACTACTACAACCAGGACTTCTTCGGCACGACTGCTGGTAAGGACGTCAAGACCCGCAAGGCTCTCGACAAGCAATATGAGAACACCGTCGGCTTCACGCTCGGTGGTCCTATCCTCCGCGACAAGCTCTTCTTCTTCGCTAATGGTGAGTATGTCAAGGGTGTTCGTCCCTCAACCTTCACCCCTGGCAACGGCTCTGTCGTCCCCGAGGAAGATGCTAAGAAGATCGCTGACAAGCTCACGAGCCTCGGCTACAATGGTGGCAGCTACGCTACGCAGGATATCCCCAGCGAAACCTTCAAGGGGCTGGTCCGCCTTGACTGGAACATCAACTCCGCTCATCGCCTCACGCTGCGCTACAGCCACATCAACGATAAGCCCTACAACTTCTCGAACTCTCCTACGCGCCTGCGCTTCTACAACAACGGTTACCACAAGCACAGCGTCACCAATACCATCGTCGCTGAGCTGAACTCTAAGCTCACCGACAAGCTCTCCAACGAAGCTCGCGTCAGCTACAGCGGTATCCGCGACAAGCGCACCTACCTCGGTGGTGCCTTCCCCTTTGTCCTCATCAATGGTACGGCTGGTAAGGCTCGCTACCAGGTCTTTGCTGGGGTCGACAAGGATACGCCTGCTAACGAACTCGATCAGGATATCTTCTCTCTGACGGATAACCTGACGCTCGCGCTCGGCAACCACACGCTGACCTTCGGTACGCACAACGAGCTCTTCCGCATGCGTAACCTCTACCTCACGAACTACTACGGGAACTATGAGTACTCCACGCTCGAAGACTTCCTCGCTATCGGTACGCCTAATGAGGTAGCTCCTAAGTCTTACGGCTACTCTGCTGCTGACGTCTCTCGTACGGGCGACGCTCGCTGGGCTCCCCGCTTCAGCGCTGGTCAGCTGGGCTTCTATGCTCAGGATGAGTGGAAGGCTACCGATCACCTCCGCCTGACTTACGGTCTGCGTGTCGATATGCCCTTCTTCCTCGACCGTCCTACGGCTAACCCCGACTTCAATAGCTCTGCTGTAGCTAAGGAATACGGAGTCACGAATAACTACCTGCCTCCTATCCGTCCGCTCTTCTCGCCACGTGTAGGCTTCCGCTACGATGTCGATGCTGATAGTCGCTACGTCATCCGTGGGGGTACGGGTATCTTCACTGGTCGTGTGCCCTTCGTATGGATCTCCAATAGCTTCTCCAATAGCGGTATGGAATACCTCCGTACGGCTGTCCTCGGTACGAACGTCCCCACCATGCGCTTCAACTCTGATGTCAACCATCAGTTCACGCAGCCTGGTAAGACGACTGAGATCGATATGGTCGGTACGAACTTCCGCTATCCTCAGGTATGGCGCTCGAACCTCGCTTTCGATGCTAAGCTCCCCGGTGGTTTCCGTGCTTCGCTCGAAGGGATGTACACGCGCAACCTCAATAGCGTACGCTACCGCAACCTCCTCCTCCGTGACAACGGTACGCTCGACCATGGCCATGGTCAGGTCCGTCCTGTCTACAAGATCGACGCTGAGCTCGCTAAGCAGTACACGAATCTGATCCTCCTCTCAAGCAACAACCTTGGCTATAGCTACAACCTCACCGCTACGCTGGCGAAGGACTTCGGCCACGGCCTCGATGCTTCGATCGCCTATACCTTCGGTGAGGCTAAGGCTGGCAACGACGGTACGAGCTCGCAGGCTGCTTCGAACTGGGGCTACAACTACTCGAACGATATCAACGGCGAGGAGCTGTCTTACTCCAACTTCGATATGCGCCACCGCATCATCGGTCAGCTCAACTACCGCGTAGAGTATGCTAAGCACTTCGCTACGACCATCGGTATCATCTACAACGGGCAGTCGGGTGGTCGCTACTCGATCCTCTACTATGGTGACGCCAACGGTGACGCTCGTACGATCCCCGGTCTGCGCAATGACCTCGCTTACATCCCCACGAAGGAAGAAGTCGCTAACGGCTACTTCACCGCTACGATCGCTAACAAGCCCGGCGAATCTGCCTCAGACCGTGCTATCCGCCAGGCTCAGGCTAACAAGGAGATGGCAGATAGCTTCGAGCAGTTCATCGCCAGCAGCGGCGACCTCGCTCAGCAGCGTGGCCGCATCGCTCCTCGCAATGCCTTCATGTCTGAGTTCGTCCACAAGTTCGACCTCCACTTCGCTCAGGACTTCTTCCTCAACATCGGTGGTCGTCGTCACACGCTCCAGCTCAATGCCGATATCATCAACCTCGGCAACCTGCTGAATCGTGGCTGGGGTATGAGCCCATACATCCAGTACGACAACATTACCCCCATCGCGATCTCTACCGACCGCGCTACGGGCAATCCGGTCTACAGCTTCACGCACCACCGCAGCACGCCTTGGGATTACTCCGACATCAACTCTCGCTGGAGAGCTCAGGTCGGTGTGAAGTACACCTTCTAATCGTGGCGTAGTCCTGGCGACTACTCTACGCGAAAAAGCCTCGGGGCACCTCCCTCCACTTCGGTGGAGAGGGGTGCCCCGAGGCCTTTTTGTTTTGTGGGGATTAGTCGAGCTTCTCCCACCAGTCGTCGGTGGTGAAGGTGCTGTCGGTGTAGTGGACGACATCGCCGAGGCGAGGCATCAGGATGGGGAAGCCCTTCTCGTCACGCAGGCGCTTTGCGTTCTGCAGGGGCTCCTTCCAGGGGTGCATCGCCAGGGCGAACTTCGCATGGTGCACCGTCAGGAAGCGCTTGGCGCCGAGGGCTTGCATCGTCTCGCCGAGGTGCTCGGGGAGCATGTGGATGCCGCTCCAGTTCTCCTTGTTGTACTGCCCGTTCTCGAGGATGGCCAGATCCAGCTGGGGGAACTGCTTCCCGATCTCGGCATAGTGCGGGCCGAAGCCGCCATCACCGCCGACGTAGACCGAGTGCTTCGGACCCTGCAGGACGAAGGAGGCCCACAGCGATTGGCTGGATGTGAGACCTCGGCCGGATAAGTGCTGTGTGGGAAGGCAGTGTATGCGCCCACCCTCTGCTGTCGGGGTGCTTTCGCCCCAGTCCAGCTCTACGATCTGGTCGGGACGGTAGCCCCAGCGCTCGAGGTGCGCCCCGACGCCGAGCCCCGTGTAAACCTTGCGCACATGGCTCTGTAGCTCTTTAGCTACGTGGTAGTCGAGATGATCCCAGTGGTCGTGGCTGATGACGAGGTAGTCGATCTCGGGGAGGTCAGCGACGTCGAAGACCTGCGTGCCCTTGAAGAAGGCGTTGGAGATGCCGAAGGGTGCGCCCTCGACGAAGACGGGGTCGATGAGGTAGCGCACGCCGTCCATCTGCAGGAGGTAGCCCGAGTGGCCGAACCATACGATGAGGTCCTCCGAGCGGTCGAGCTTCTTCAGGTCGTGACGCACCACGGGGATGCTATCGACAGGGCGGATATTATCGGGGCGGTCGAAGAGGAACTTCCAGAGGATCTTGATGCGGTCGCCCATGGAGCTGGTCTGCATAGCTTGGGGCATGGGGTAGCGGTTTTGGAAGCGCCCGTCACGATAGTTCGGCGAGTGCTGGATGCGCTCCAGTCGCGCACCCGAGGGGAGTGCCCCGAAGGAGGGGCTGTGGAGGATGAGGTAGCCGACGCCGAAGAGGACGGCGACGATGATACCGAGGGTAATGAAGAGAACCATAATACGTCGCTTGAGCTTACTCATAAAAAGGTGTAAGGTGCTATGAAGAGCTGGATATAAGTGTTGTGAGAGATATCCCTATAACGATGGATAGGATGTAATAGTTCTCTCGGGGGGGGGGCGTACCTGCTTGATGCAGCCTGCTCCTGGCGATGCCGGGCGGAGCTATATAGGTGGCGGCTCTGACCTATATTGCTTCGTGAGGTAAGCTATATAGGTCGACGCGGTGACCTATATAGCTTGGCGGGCTGACCTATATAGGTTCGTTCGTGGACGTCAGGAGAGGCGGGCGCCGACTCATATAAATAGAGTAGAAAAGGATCGCCGCACGTCTCGATGACTACCTATATATAGCTATTTTTCATCAATAGGATTCATTTGCCTCAGCCGTGATGTACCTTTGTATCGCCCTCTTGATGAGGCAAGAAGAAGTGGCTCCTCTACTCGTGGATTGAGTAGGGGGGGGATCCTACTTATCATATACATAGAATGATTCATCGTAAGTTACTCCTTACGCTTGGCCTCGGCTGTCACAGCCTCTTGGCTATGGCACAGAGTCCCAGCGTGCACGGGACACAGGATCCCGATCACGAGCTTCAGGACGTCGTCGTCGTAGGCGCACGTATCCCAGAGATCAAGCAGCGCGCCGCTGCAAGTATCACGATTATTCCCGAGCGAGATATTCGGGAGATGAGCCAGATCCTGCCTGATATGCAGGCCATCGTCGGCTACTTCGTCCCTGGAGTGCCTCCTACGGGCAACAATGTGAACGAGCGCTACAACACCCTGCGTGGGCGTAGCATCCTCGTCCTCATTGACGGCATCCCCCAGTCTACGCCCCTGCGTGCCACGAGCCGCGACCTCCGCTCCATCGACCCTGCAGCTGTCGAGCGTATCGAGGTCATCAAGGGAGCTACCGCCATCTTTGGTAATGGTGCCAACGGGGGGATTATCAACATTGTCACCAAGCAGAATAAAGAGAACCGTCCCTTCGGCGGGCAGTCTCAGCTGAGCTATACGGATCACAATTTCTTCAAGAGCTCGGAGAAGACCGCAGGCTATCGTCTCTCGCAGCAAGTCTACGGGCAGGCTGGCTCCTTGAGTTACCTCGTCGATGGTGCCTACCAGCATACGGGATCGGCTATTGCCGCCAATGGCGTCTACCTCTCGCCTCGCTACGGCCTTGGAGATACGCGCACGATCAACGCCTTGACGAAGTTAGGCTACCGCTTCAGTGACCGTACGCAGCTGGAGCTGATGTACAACTTCTATCGCACAGAGCAGGAGAGCCCTTTAGTGGCTTCGGGCGGGAAGTACTTGGTCTCACCCCGCATCGGTGTCCCTGGCACGCAGCCTGCTGAAGCGATACCCGAGGGGCTGCCCTACAACCACAATGCGTATCTCAAGCTAAGTTCTCGCGAAGTCTTCGCTCAGACTGACCTCGAAGTCTCGCTCTTCGGGCGCAGCATCAAGTCGGTCACTGACTACCGCAAGCACAATCCGAAGAGTCCGCGCTGGGAAGAGACCAGCGGTCAGGCAGTTATCAAGGCTTTGCAGGGGGGAGCGCGTGCTCAGCTCCTTTCACGTCTCACTCCTTCGTCGCAGCTGAACCTTCAGCTGCTCTATGGGGCAGACTTCTTCTTAGACCAAACGAGTCAGCCTCTGGTCGATGGTCGCTACTGGGTGCCTAAGATGACTTCGGTGAACTATGCTCCCTTTGTGCAGGGTAAGGCTGTACTGTCTGACCTGCTTACAGTCAAGGCTGGAGCGCGCTACGACTGGATCGATGTCCATGTCCCTGACTATACCGTCCTGCGCACTAAGAAGACTGACCCCCTCGTGCAGGTCGCTGGAGGTACGCTTGGCTACCGCAACCTCTCGCTCAATGTAGGGGCGACGTACAACGGGCTCAAGGCCTTCCAGCCCTTTGTCTCCTACTCTGAGGGCTTCTCGATCTATGACCTTGGGCGTACTCTGCGCTCGGCTAAGGCTGATGTCCTCTCAAAGATCGAGACTGCCCCTGTGCGTACGCATAATTATGAGGCAGGCTTCTATTCGCATCTTTCTGATCTCTTCGGGGAGGGGACACGCTTAGACCTGGAGGGGGCGCTCTACTATACTTATGCTGCTCTGGGGAGTGACCTCGTCAGTCAGAATGGCTTCTGGGTCGTCGACCGCTCTCCGCAGCGTATCTATGGTGTGGAGCTGGGTGCAGAAGCTACGTTGAGTCCGAAGCTCTCGCTGGGTGCGACCTTCTCCGCTCTGGAGGGGCGTAAGCGTCTCGCTGATGGCTCGTGGAATGGCTATATGTCGGGGCAGTCGATTCCTCCGCTCAAGCTCACGGCTCACGTCAGCTATCGTCCCATCAAGGATCTATCGCTACGTCTCTTTGCTCTGCATACGGGTAGCCGTGATCGCTTTGCTCCCAAGACGAATCCTACTACGCAGGAGAGCCAATACGCCGAGGGTGAAGGGGTGGTCAAGCCCATCTCACTGCTCTCCCTTCAGGGGGCTTATCGTCTCGGTGCCTTCACGGTGGGGCTCGGTGTAGAGAACCTGCTGAATACAACCTATTACCCCATCCAGTCTCAGCTCGTAGCACGCGATGCGGAGTATACGCAGGGCAATGGGCGTATGGTCACACTCTCGCTGAGCTACCGCTATTAGTCGGCGATAGTGCCTCCCGCTTATAAGCTGGAGAGTCGGGCAATCATAGGGCAGTCTCTTCTGCCCTACGGTTGCCCGACTTGTTTCGTGGTGGAGCCAGTGTAGTAGGGGGGGGCAATCGACTACTTATTTGGGGTGTGAACCACTACTGCTTTGAATACGAATATGGACGGTGGAGGGGACGCATATTGCTTCGTGTGACTCCTGTCTCGCGTGCTGTGCTGATACTTGGGTAGATAGAAGCGTTTGCATTGCGTAAAAGAGCTGTATATATTGTATAGATATAGCTCGCACTCGGGGTGATGGAAGTGTGAAGCCCGAAGAAGATGAGAGATCCCTACACGGGGGGGCTGAGGCTTTTCTCAAGGAATAACCATTGTCTATATAGGAATAGCCTGCTTGTATCTCGGGTTGTTAAGATTTTTATATCTTTGTGATGTTTTAACAGGTGAGGTGGCTTCCCTTTAGAGGGAGGATCCATTGAGTCTACGACCCACTGAATCTAATGCCATCTTGCTTATGGAGGGCTATTTGCGAAGTCTTAGCATACTGCTTCAGCCCTCATCAGGACAAGTAACATGACAACTCCTAATTAGAATGTATATATGAAGAAACTTTCTTTGGTTCTTTGCGCTACGATGCTTGCTGGCATTGGTAGCAAGGCTATGGCTCAGGTACAGGATGTCAGCTTCACGGTCGCACCCGTAGTAGGCTACACCCACTGGGACAGCAAGCTTAACCTCGGTGACTCACCCTTCTGGGGTGTGCGCGCTGGCTTCGGCTTCGGCCCCCTCGTTGAGATCCGCGGGATCTATGAGCGCAGCTTTGACCTCAAGGGCAAGCTCAAGAACAATTCCTCGACTCCCTCATGGCTCCTCAACTGGGCTGACAAGCTCGAAGACTCTAACGTAGATATCAAGCGCTACGGTGGTGAACTCAAGTTCAACCTCTGGTCTAACGCCTTCGTCACGCCTTACCTCACCGCTGGTGGTGGTATCATGGAGTTCGGCTACACGGCTACGCCCGTCGGTGGTACGGCTACGAGCTACAAGGAAAAGCAGATCTACGGCGCCGGTGGTGTCGGTCTGAAGTTCAACATGGGCCGTCGCGTATCCCTCTCGCTCGAAGGCAAGGACCTTATCTTCAACGTCAATCCAGGCAACCGCTACCTCGCTTCTGCCGCTAACGGTGGTGACCAGCTCCACAACTGGACGGGTCAGGCTTCGCTTGACATCTACTTCGGTGGCACGAACTACGACTCTGGCGATGCGATCTCTCGCGCGTACCGTAATATGTACTCCGATGGCTTCCGTGGCGTCAAGTTCGTCCTCGAGCCCGGTGTCGCTTATGTAGACTACCCCGCTGCTTCGGGTCTTGAGCCTCAGTGGTTCCTCGGTGGTTCTGCAGGGTTTGACTTCTCGTCGATCTTCGGTATCCGCGGATTCTACTACTCAGCTACGAAGACTCCTGGTACGCTCGACTTCAACCTGAACAACGAGCTCCGCATGTACGGGGGTAACTTCGTCGCTCGTCTGAACATGCCTCGCGGTCTGACGCCTTACCTCAACCTCGGTGCTGGTTATCGCGAAGTCACGGGTAAGTTCACGCCTACCGTCACGGGTGCTACGCCTAAGAGCGGCCTCTTCCTCTTCGGTGGTGGTGGTCTTGAGATCCCCCTCTTCAAGTATGTCGCTCTCTACGGTAGCGTCAACGCTATGCTGAGCGAACAGGAAAATCCTGCTATCACGAGCGTCACCGACCCTGCTGACGTGAAGGTCAACGCCTTCTACCAGGCTGGTGTCCGCTTCAACTTCGGTCGCTCTAACCGCGATGGTCGTGAGCTCTACCAGAGCTACAGCGATGCTCAGACGCGCTCTGAAGTCGCTCGCCTGCAGGAATCCAACCTTGAGGAAATGAACGCTCTGCGTGCTGACTACGACGCTCGTATCAAGAAGCTCAACGCTCAGCGTGCTGACTACGATGCTCGTATCAAGAAGCTCAACGAAGAGCTGGCTGATGCAGTCTCTCGCCGCGACACCGTCACGGTGACTCGCGTACTGCGCGAGAAGAACGAAGTAGCTGACCGCATCACGCACGTCGACAACCAGACGACTCAGGTCGCTACGCAGTCTGCTCAGCAGTCTACTCAGCAGGGCCGTACGGTCACGCTGACCAAGGCTCAGTTCGACGCTCTCGTCAACCAGGTCGTCAGCGACCTCAAGCGTGAGAAGGGCTCACAGGTATCTGTATCTGATGTCACGGGGAGCAACCTCTCTGACCTCGATAAGATCCTTCTCCTGAATGCTCTCTATCGTAGCCCCTACGCTGCTCCTAACTTCCTCGGCCAGCCCGTACAGGCTCAGCCTCAGGTACAGCAGAGCCAGGACTCCTCTAAGGTAGACCCCAACATCGCTCTCGTCAAGCGCCTTGACCAGGTCATCGACCGCCTCGACGCTATCAACACGACGCAGGCTCAGCAGATCACTGGTGCTCAGCAGTCGGGTAAGTCCAGCGATGACATCCGCCTCATCGAGCAGTATCTGCAGAATGAGCAGAACCGTCGTGACCGCGTCATCGTCGCTGGTCAGAACGAGAAGGATGAAGTCTACGCTAAGGAAGTCAAGGTAGAGCCTGCTAAGGAAACGCTGAAGTTCAACCGTGCTGCCCTCTTCGTAGGTCCTAACTTCGGTGATCAGTCCGGTGTCAACGTAGGCGCTCGCGGCTACATGCAGATCCTCGACTCGCAGTTCGACTTCGCTCCCGATGCTTATGTAGCCTTCGGTAAGAAGACGGGCTTCGGTCTGAACGCTAACATCCTCTACAACCTGCCTACCTTCCTCGACGGGGCTATCACGCCTTACCTCGGTGTCGGTCTGGGTGTCAATAGCATCGGTGGTGTATCACGCTTCCTCCCCAACTTTGTCGTCGGTACGTCCCTCGGCAACGTCCTCGGTGGTCATGTCTTCGTTGACTACACCGCTCGTGGTGCCTTCCGCAACAACCAGCTGGCTGTAGGCTATCGCTTCAACTTCTAAGAGACATGCGTCCTATGAAGTCCCTCCTCCTTGCTCTCTCTCTCTTCTCTGTTAGCTCTGTCGCCTTGGCACAGAGCGCAGGGCAGAGCGTGAGTCAGCCTCTCACTGCGGCCGACACGCTCATCACCCTCTCTGAGGAAGATCTGATGCGTGCCGTGCGTGCTGTCGCCGAAGCCCGTATCGCAGCGGAGAGCCAGCAGCAGACCAAGCAGACGGCCTACGGCCTCACGGCCGAAGACCTCCGTCTGGTGAAGCTGCAGATGCTCCTCAGTTCCCTCGGTCTCGGCGGTGTAGCACCCCAGCAGCCCATGCCCTACGCACCTGCTGGTAGCGTGAACTATACCTACGCACCCCAAGCTGCGCCCCAGGTACAGCCTCAGGTGAGCAACAGCCGTCTCGATCGCCTCGAGCAGCTGATGCTCCTCCTCCTGCAGCGCCGTGACTCGGACCGCGATGCTATCGTCCTGCCCGCTCGCTCTAAGGGCCAGAAGCAGACGATCATCCGGCAGCCCGTCGTAGACAATAGCTCGAGCGACTCGCTCCTGCGCGAGCTCCAGCAGGAGCTCGTAGCTCTGCGTGCCGCTCAGCAGGCTCAGCCCGCACAGCAGCCTCAGGTGATCATCCAGCAGCCTGCTCCCACGGTGATCCAGCAGCCCGCTCCTACGGTGATCCAGCAGCCCCTGCAGCCCGAGGTGCAGACGAAGACAGAGGTCCGCACGGACACGGTCGTCGTCTCCTACTTCAAGCGTCAGGTCTTCTTCGCCGTAGGTAAGAGCGATCTGCTCCCCGAAGCACGCCTCGCACTCAATGAAGTCTATCGCGTCCTCGCAGGCGATCCCGATATGAAGCTCTACCTCACGGGCTACGCTTCCCCCGAAGGGAATCCCCTCGTGAACGAGCGTCTCTCGCAGCGCCGTAGTCAGGCTGTCCTCGACTACCTCACTGCTTGTGGGATCTCTTCCGACCGCCTCATCAGCATCGCTGGTGGTGTCGATCGCAATACCGACCTCAAGAGCAGCGCTCGACGTGTCGACATTGAGCTGAAGAAGTAAGCCCATCGGCACGCTATCCACATAGCAAGAAGCCCCATCTATCCCGCTGATAGATGGGGCTTTTTCGTTATCTTTGAGGAGAATGTGCCCTGCAGGTGAGTGCTAAGGCATCTCGTCTATAGGGGCTATCCTCCCAAGTTTCATTTATCGCCCATGCTTCATCAGACACGCTCGCTCCTGGCGGGCCTCCTGCTCAGCCTTGTACTGGTAGGCTGCTCCTCGGCGGGTCTTGGTCGCTCAAAGAGCCTTGACCCGATCGACTATGTAGACCCCTACATAGGGAATATTAGCCATCTCCTTGTGCCCACCTTCCCCACAGTGCATCTGCCTAATGGGATGATGCGTGTGCATCCGCAGCGTACGGACTATGCTTCTGAGCAGATCGCAGGCCTGCCCGTGATCCTGACGTCGCACCGTGGTGTGTCGGCCTTCGCTATCAGTCCGCTGAGTGCCCTCGCCGATAGCCTTCCCGAGGTGTCACGCTATAGCTACGATAGCGAGAGCGTCCGTCCCTACCTCTATGAGGTGACCTTGCTGGAGCCCGAGGTGCGTGTGCGCTATGCTCCCTCGTACCGCAGTGCGATCTATCAGTTCAACTTCGAGCGGGCTAAGGCAGGCCATCACCTTGTCTTCTCCACACCCGATGGAGAGCTCGTCGCTTCGGGGAAGAACCTCTTCGGCTACCAGCAGCTCGAGGACTCTACGCGTGTCTACCTCTATGCCGAGATGGACGCTGAGCCCACGGAGCGCCTCGTGCGTGATACGCTCACGGGCCACCTCGCGACGGTCGATGGCGTGGCACGTGGCAATACCCTCTGCCTCTCCTTTGCTAAGCAGGGCGTGACCCTCCGCTACGGCGTGTCGTACATCAGCGTCGAGCAGGCTAAGCGCAACGTCGAGCAGGAGATCCAGTCCTTCGAGGTCGATCTCGTGGCTAAGTACGGGCGCAACGAGTGGTCTAAGGCCCTGGATAAGGTCGAGATCGAGGGCGGTACTCCCGAGGAGCGCCGTGTCTTCTACACCTCACTCTACCGCACCTATGAGCGTATGATCTGCCTCTCGGAGGACGGCCGCTACTGGAGCGGCTTCGACAAGAAGGTCCACGATGACGAGGGCGTACCCTTTTACACCGACGACTGGCTGTGGGATACCTACCGCGCTGCGCACCCCTTACGCATCCTCCTCGACCCTGTGAAGGAGCAGCAGATGCTCACGAGCTACCTCCGTATGGCCGAGCAGAGCCCCGAGGGCTGGCTGCCTACCTTCCCCGAAGTCACGGGTGACACGCACCGCATGAACGGCTCGCACACCATCGCCACCTTCGCTGATGCCTATGCTAAGGGCCTCACGGGCTTCAACCTCAGCGCCGCTTATCAGGCCTCGAAGAAGACCCTTGCCGAGAAGTCTTACCTGCCCTGGACACGTCGCCCCAAGGGGGTACTCTCGGAGTTTATGGATAAGGAAGGCTACTTCCCAGGGCTGGATATCGGGGAGAAGGAGACCGTCCCCGAGGTGACGCTGTGGGAGAAGCGTCAGAGTGTCGCCGTCAGCTTGGCTGCTGCCTATGACTATTGGTGCCTCTCGCAGCTGGCGAAGTTCTCCGGCCACGACGTGGAGAGTGCTGACTATCTGCGTCGCTCCTACGACTACCGCAAGCTCTTCAACTACGATACGGGCTTCTTCCACCCCAAGAATAAGAAGGGTCGCTTCATCGAGCCCTTCAACTATGAGCTCTCTGGTGGCCTCGGTGCACGTGACTACTACGATGAGAACAATGCCTACACCTACCGCTGGGACGTACAGCACAACCCCGCTGACCTCATCTATCTGATGGGCGGTCGCGAGCGCTTCATTGAGCGTCTGGACGAGACCCTACGCACACCACTCAGTATGTCCAAGTGGGAGTTCTACAGCAAGCTCCCCGACCAGACGGGGAACGTCGGGCAGTTCGCTATGTCAAACGAGCCCAGCCTCCACATCCCCTATCTCTACAACTATGCTGGTGCTCCCTGGCGCACGCAGCGTCTGGTGCGTAAGCTCATCGACACATGGTTCCGTAGCGACCTGATGGGTATGCCTGGTGACGAAGACGGTGGCGGTATGACGGCCTTCGTGGTCTTCTCCATGATGGGTATCTACCCCGTGACCCCTGGTATACCTGTGTACAATATTGGTACGCCCTTCTTCTCGAAGGTGACGCTGCGTCTGGCTTCGGGGCGCACCTTCGTCATCGAGGCGGAAGGCGCTTCCTCGGAGAACAAGTACATCCAGAAGGCCACGCTCAACGGCAAGCCCCTCGATCGCCCCTGGATCCGCCACAGCGACCTGGCTGCCGGAGGCAAGCTCGTCTTCACCATGGGCTCTCGCCCCAATAAGAGCTGGGGTGCGACTACGCCTCCTCCCTCTGCGGAGCGCGTCGAGCTGACGGAATAGACCGCACCGCTCTTAAAAAGTCATACCGCTCCCCCGCCTCGTGCCACAGCTGCACGGGGTGGGGGAGTGGTCGTTTATTTGCCACACTTACAGGCTATTCCGTGCGTGAGGAGGCGTAATTCAGAATGTCCCCTTTGGGAGGTCATTGGGTGAACCAGTACTGGTCGACGAAGTGACCAGTACCGGTAGCTAATATCAACCAGTACTGCTTCGCATCGTGACCACTACTGGTCCGATCGCTGACCAGTAGTGGTTCGCCTACGGACCAATATGGGTTCGTGCCACCCTTCACTATAAGGATGGAGAATGCGGCTCCCAAGCATGGTGAATAGAGATACGAAAGCGGGCTCAGATGATAGTCATCTGAGCCCGCTTCTATTTGATGTCG